>CAXSEJ010000189.1:0-5309 GCA_964236395.1 uncultured Rhizobacter sp. | reverse complement strand
GCCGGGTGTAGTTCTCGATGCCCTTGCAGTGGCCGATCTCCTGCAGCATCTCGAGGTCGAAGCGCGTCCTCTGCTCGAGCCGCTGCGCCTCGACCAGCTTGCCGGCCTTCACCAGCTCGTCGAGCCGCGTGCGCAGCTCTTCCTTGATCGTCTCGATGGCGCTGACCACGCGGCCGCGCGGCGTGGCGTAGTGGCTCGCCGGGTAGATGACGAAGCGCGGAATCTTCTGCCGGATGCGGCCGGTGAGCGGGTCGAACAGCGTCAGCGACTCGAGCTCGTCGTCGAACAGCTCCAGGCGGATGGCGAGCTCGCTGTGCTCGGCCGGGAACACGTCGATCGTGTCGCCGCGGACGCGGAAGGTGCCGCGCGAGAAATCGGTCTCGTTGCGCATGTACTGCATGCGGATCAGGTGGGCGATTGCGTCGCGCTGGCCGAGCTTGTCGCCGACGCGCATGATCATCCGCATCTCGGTGTAGTCCTCGGGCGCGCCGATGCCGTAGATGGCGCTCACCGAGGCGACCACGATCACGTCCTTGCGCTCGAGCACGCTCTTGGTCGCAGAGAGCCGCATCTGCTCGATGTGCTCGTTGATCGCCGAGTCCTTCTCGATGAACAGGTCGCGCTGCGGGACGTAGGCCTCCGGCTGGTAGTAGTCGTAGTAGCTGACGAAGTACTCGACCGCATTCTTGGGAAAGAACTCGCGGAATTCGGCGTAGAGCTGGGCGGCGAGCGTCTTGTTGGGCGCGAACACGATCGCCGGTCGGCCGATTTGCGCGATCACGTTGGCCATCGTGAAGGTCTTGCCCGACCCGGTGACGCCGAGCAGCGTCTGGTAGGCCAGGCCGTCCTGGATGCCTTCGACCAGCCCGGCGATCGCCGCTGGCTGGTCGCCCGCCGGCTGATAAGGGCAAAAGAGCTGGAACGGCGATCCGGGGTACGTGACGAATTGCCCTTCCGGCTCGGCGGCGGCAATCTGGGCGAGGGCGAGATCCGCGGCGTGGTCGTGCGAAATGGTCATGGCAGATAAGATCCGGTCTCGATCCAGGGCAGCGCCGCGCAACCGGCCAGCTTAGCGCAGAGATGGCGCCCCGGAGGCCCTTTCCAAGGCCGCGACCACCCGTCACAAGGATTCCCATGTCATCGCTTTTCGACGCCGTCGAGATGGCGCCCCGCGACCCGATCCTCGGGCTCAACGAGCAGTTCCTGGCCGACACCCGCCCGAGCAAGGTCAACCTCGGTGTCGGCGTCTACTACGACGAACACGGCAAGCTGCCGCTGCTTCGCTGCGTGCGTGCCGCCGAGGCGCAGATGATGGAGGCGCCCACGTCGCGCGGCTACCTGCCGATCGACGGGATCGCGGCCTACGACCAGGCGACGCAGGCGCTCGTTTTCGGTGCCCACTGCGCCGCGCGCCAGGAAGGGCGCATCGCCACCGTTCAGGCCGTCGGCGGCACCGGCGGGCTGAAGGTCGGCGCCGACCTCCTCAAGCGCATGAATGCCGGCGCCCGCGTGCTCATCAGCGAGCCGAGCTGGGAAAATCACCGCGCGCTGTTCGAGGCCGCCGGGTTCGAGGTCGGCACGTACCCTTACTACGACGCGAAGACGCACGGCGTCGACTTCGCCGCCATGCGCGCCGCACTGCTGGCCGCGCCGGCCGGCACCGTCGTCGTGCTGCACGCCTGCTGCCACAACCCGACCGGCTGCGACCTGACGCCGGCGCAATGGGACGAGGTCGTCGCGGCGCTGCGGGAGCGCGGCCTGGCGCCCTTCCTCGACCTCGCCTACCAGGGCTTCGGCGACGGCCTGTTCGAAGACGGCCTCGCCGTCCGGCTCTGTCTCGACGCCGGCCTCGACTTCTTCGTGGCCACCAGCTTCTCGAAGAGCTTTTCGCTCTACGGCGAACGCGTCGGCGCGCTCTCGGTGGTGTGCGGCAGCCGCGACGCGGCGACGCGCGTACTGAGCCAGCTCAAGCGCGTGATCCGCACCAACTACTCGAACCCGCCGACGCACGGTGCCGCGGCCGTGGCGCACGTCCTCGCCACGCCGCAGCTGCGCGCGCTATGGGAAAGCGAGCTCGCCGGCATGCGCGACCGCATCAAAAGCATGCGCCTCGAGCTGCAGCGTCGCCTGGTCGAGGCCGGGGCGAACATCGAGACCGACTTCATCACCCGCCAGCGCGGCATGTTCAGCTACTCCGGCCTCGACAAGGCGCAGATGCAGAGGCTGCGCAGCGAGTTCGGCATCTACGGTGTCGACTCGGGGCGGATCTGCGTCGCGGCACTGAACGAAGGCAACCTCGACGCCGTCGTCGGGGCGATCGCGGCCGTGAGCGAAAGGGCCGCCGCATGATGCTCTACGAGTACTACGAGGCGCACCGCGCCCTGCTCAGCCCGTTCTCGGAGTTCGCGAGCGCCTCGTCCAAGCTCTACAACCACCCGCTGTCGCTGTTCGCGCACACGCCGATGGCGCACCGCGTCTCGGCCGGGCTCGAGCTGATGCACCGCCTGGCCAAGGACTACGAGAAGCCCGAGTTCAACATTCGCGAGGTGCTGGTCGACGGTGTCGAGGTGGCCGTTCACCAGCAGGTCGCGGTCGAGAAGGACTTCTGCCGCCTGCTCCGCTTCAAGCGCTTCAGCGACGATCTGCCGACGCTGCAGCGGCTGAAGACGCAGCCGACCGTGCTCGTCGTCGCGCCGCTGTCCGGACACCACTCGACGCTGCTGCGCGAGACGGTGCGCGAGCTGCTCAAGGACCACAAGGTCTTCATCACCGACTGGACCGACGCGCGCATGGTCGCCGCCGACAAGGGCCCGTTCCACCTCGACGACTACGTCGCCTACGTGCAGGAGTTCATCCGCTTCATCGGCGGGTTGTCGACCCCCGAGACGGCTTCGCCGTCGGCCCCCCGAGGGGGCTCGGGATCGACCGGCACAGCCGGATCGCTCCCGGTCAACGTGATCTCGGTCTGCCAGCCGACCGTGCCGGTGCTCGCCGCGATCTCGCTGATGGCGAGCGCCGGCGAGCCGACGCCGCGCACGATGACGATGATGGGCGGGCCGATCGACGCTCGAAAGAGCCCGACCTCGGTCAACAACCTGGCCACGAACAAGAGCCATGCCTGGTTCGAGAACAACGTCATCCACCGCGTGCCGGTGAACTATCCGGGCGCCGGGCGGGCGGTCTACCCCGGCTTCCTGCAGCACGCCGGCTTCATCGCGATGAACCCCGACCGGCACCTGAAGTCGCACTACGACTTCTTCCTCGACCTGGTGCAGGGCGACGGCGAGAAGTCGGAATTCCACCGCGACTTCTACGACGAGTACAACGCCGTGCTCGACATGCCCGCGGAGTACTACCTCGACACGATCAAGACCGTCTTCCAGGAGTTCTCGCTCGTCAACGGCACCTGGTCGGTCCAGGGCAAGCTCGTGCGGCCGCAAGACATCCGGAGCACCGCGCTGCTCACGATCGAAGGCGAGCTCGACGACATCTCCGGCGCCGGCCAGACGAAGGCGGCGCACGGTCTGTGCACCGGCGTTCCCGCCGATCGCCACTTCCACTACGACGCTGCCGGAGCCGGCCACTACGGCATCTTTTCCGGGCGCCGCTGGCGCGAGAAGGTGTACCCACGGGTGCGTGACTTCATCGCCGGTTTCCACCCGGCGACGGTGCAGCGCGCACGGCCGCCGCTCTGGCTGGCCGGCATGTCCGACGCGGCGCCGGTGAAAGCGGCGCCGGCCCGGCGCAAGCGCGCCACCGCCAGGGCCTGAACGGCCCTCCCGCGTTGGCCGTCGGCATCGCCGTGGTCGCGGTCCCGACCGCATCGGCCCTGCTCGATGCACTGCCGCAGACGCAATGCACCCGTTGCGGCTTTGCCGATTGCCGAGGCTACGCCGAGGCGATGGCGGCGGGCAGCGCCGAGATCAACCGCTGCCCGCCCGGCGGCGCCGAGGGCGTCGCCCGACTGGCGCAGCTGGTCGGCCGCCTGCCGCTGCCGCTCGACCCGTCGTGCGGCGCCGAAGCACCAAGGCAACTCGCCCGCATCGACGAGTCGCGCTGCATCGGCTGCGCGCTTTGCCTGAAGGCGTGCCCGGTCGACGCCATCGTCGGCGCGGCCAAGCACATGCACACCGTGATCGGCGCGTGCTGCACCGGCTGTGAGCTCTGCCTGCCCGCCTGCCCGGTCGACTGCATCGCGCTGGTCGGTGCCAGCGAGGCGCGCACCGGCTGGGCGGCATGGAGCGCAGCCGAGGCGGCACTCGCCCGTTCCCGTCACGACGCGCGCCAGTCGCGGTTGGCGCCCGCAGCCGCCGCGCCGGCCACGAACGCCGCTGCCGCCGCTCTCGCCCGGGCGCGCGGGATCGCCGCCGCGCTGGCCACGAAGCCGTGAAGGACGGCGACGTCTCGCCCTTCTTCGCCACCCTCCGAGCCGCCAATCCGGAGCCGGCCAGCGAGCTGGAATACGCCAGCGTGTTCGAGCTGCTGGTCGCCGTGCTGCTCTCGGCGCAGGCGACCGACCGCGGCGTGAACAAGGCGACGCGGGCCCTCTTCGCCCGCGCGCCGACGCCGCGGAAGATGCTCGATCTCGGCCTGCCCGCGCTCGAGGACGCGATCAAGACCATCGGCCTGTTCCGCACCAAGGCGAAGAACCTGCACGCCACCTGCCGCCTCCTGGTCGAGGAGCACGGCGGCCGGGTGCCGAAGACGCGCGAGGCGCTCGAGGCGCTGCCGGGCGTCGGCCGCAAGACGGCGAACGTCGTGCTCAATGTCGCCTTCGGCGAGGCGACGCTGGCCGTCGACACCCACGTGTTCCGGGTCTCGAACCGCACCGGCCTGGCACCGGGCGCGACGCCTTTCGACGTCGAAACGGGCCTGCTCGAGCGCGTGCCGGCGGAGTTCCTGGCACTGGCGCATCACTGGCTCATCCTGCACGGCCGTTACGTGTGCGTGGCGAAGCGGCCCTTGTGCGAGGTGTGCGCCGTGGCGCGCTGGTGCGACTCGGCGCCGCCGGCGTTGAAGACGGTCAGCGCGCCCGCCGCTCGCGCCTGACTTCGTCGAGCAGCGCGCACATCGACGCCGCACCGACGGCGACGCGGGGGCCCTGGCGGCTGATCGTGTCGCCGTTGAGCGTGTAGAGCCAGCCGCCCCGCACCGCCGCGAGCTGGCCGTGACGACGCCACGGCGCCAGGCTCGGCAGGTCGGGCGCGCGGCGCCAGGCCGGCGCCGCGCCGCCGGTCTCGTCGGCGGTGACGATCGCTTCCGGATCGGCGGCGACCACCGACTCGGCCGAGACGACCGGCGACGCCTGG
>CAXSEJ010000188.1:0-5330 GCA_964236395.1 uncultured Rhizobacter sp. | reverse complement strand
GCCTGCAGCGCCTTCGGCGGCCACATCATCGTCGGCCTCGACGCCCGGGACGGCAAGGTCGCCACCGACGGCTGGAGCAAGCTCACCGGCCACGAGGTCGCCGACCTGGCGAAGAAGTTCCAGGACTACGGCGTCGACGGCCTGATCTACACCGACATCGGCCGCGACGGCATGCTGAGCGGCGTGAACATCGAGGCGACCGTGAAGCTGGCCCAGGTGCTCACCATCCCGGTCATCGCCTCGGGCGGCCTGTCTTCGATGAGCGACATCGAGCAGCTCTGCGCCGTCGAGGATGTCGGCATCGACGGCGTGATCTGCGGCCGCGCGATCTACAGCGGCGCGCTCGACTTCGCCGCCGCCCAGGCCCGCGCCGACGAGTTGGCGGACGCCTAGAGCCGCCCTGTGCTCGCGAAGCGGATCATTCCCTGCCTCGACGTGACGGCGGGGCGCGTCGTCAAGGGCGTCAACTTCGTCGAGCTCCGCGACGCCGGCGACCCGGTCGAGATCGCCGCGCGCTACAACGAGCAGGGCGCCGACGAGCTGACCTTCCTCGACATCACCGCCACCAGCGATGGCCGCGACCTCCTCCTGCCGATCATCGAGGCGGTCGCCTCGCAGGTCTTCATCCCGCTCACCGTCGGCGGCGGCGTGCGCAGCGTCGCCGACGTGCGCCGCCTGCTCAACGCCGGGGCCGACAAGGTCAGCTTCAACTCGGCGGCGGTCGCCGACCCGGAGGTCATCCGGCAGGCCGCGGCGAAATACGGGTCGCAGTGCATCGTCGTGGCCATCGATGCCAAGCGGCGGGCAGACGGAACCGCGGGCTGGGACGTCTACACCCATGGCGGGCGCCGAAACACCGGCCTCGACGCCGTCGAGTGGGCCCGGCGCATGGCCACCTTCGGCGCCGGCGAAATCCTGCTCACCAGCATGGACCGAGACGGCACGCGCATCGGCTTCGACCTCGCCCTGACCCGCGCCGTCGCCGACGCGGTCCCGGTTCCCGTGATCGCCTCGGGCGGCGTCGGCTCGCTCGAGCATTTGTCCGAAGGCATCCGCATCGGCGGCGCCGACGCGGTGCTGGCGGCGAGCATCTTCCACTACGGCGAGTTCTCGGTGCGGCAGGCCAAGGCGCTGCTGGCCCGCGACGGCATCGTGGTCAGGCCGTGACGGCGCGTGCCCTGCCGCGCGAGGTGCGCATCATCGGCGGCCTCTGGAAGCGCAGCAAACTGCCCGTCCTCGACCGGCCCGGGCTGCGGCCGACGCCCGACCGGGTGCGCGAGACGCTCTTCAACTGGCTCGGCCAGAGCCTCGACGGCTGGCGCTGTCTCGACGCCTTCGCCGGCTCGGGCGTCCTCGGCTTCGAGGCGGCGTCGCGCGGCGCGCGAGAGGTGGTCGTGCTCGAGCGTGACGGCGCGGCGCTGGCTGCCCTGGCCGCGGCCAAGGCGCGCCTGCATGCCGACGCGGTCCGGGTCGAGCGCGCCGACGCACTGCAGTGGATGGCGCGGGCGCCGGCCGCGTCGTTCGACCTCGTCTTCCTCGACCCGCCGTTCGACACGGCGCTCGTCGGTGCGGCGATGCGGGCTGCCGAACGCGTCCTCGCCGACGGCGGCGCCCTGTACGTCGAGGCAGGCCAGGCGCTGGCGGCCACGCAGCCGGGATCGAGCCTGTCGCTCGTTCGCACCGCCCGCGCGGGCGCCGTGCATTCACATCTTTTTCGCAAAGTGCCAACTAGTGCCAGCATGTCGGACTCTCCTCACAGCGACCCCGGGGCCGCACCGACAGACGGCGTTTAATGGGTTGCTTAAGGTCGGCTCGACTCGACCTGCGAGGAACCTCATGAGCGAACAAGACCCCAACGCCGACGAATGGTGTGCCCGCTGCGCCCGACGTGTGCGCGACATCGACCCGCAGCTGTCCGAATCGGAGGCCATGGAGATCGCGCGCGATTTCAGCGCCTTCGAGCGCACGGCGAAGATGGCGCCCGAAGCGGCCGCCGACTTCGTTCATGCCGAGATGGGCCGGTCGGAATCGCCCCGGTTCGAGCGCCGGGTCGGCAGCCCCGCCCACCGCACCGTCATCGGACAGTTCCTCTCACGCATCTCGCCACCATCCGGAGCGTAGCTGCGCCGCCGCTCCCTGTCGGCGAGTGGCTAAACTGCGGCCGCGCCCCTTGCAGGCGCGGAGAGCCGCATGACGTCCGTGACCCGTCTGACCGCCGTGTACCCCGGCACGTTCGACCCGATGACGCTCGGGCACGAAGACCTCATGCGCCGGGCCAGCCGCCTGTTCGAGCGACTCATCGTCGCCGTCGCGGCCGGCCACCACAAGCGGACGATGTTCTCGATCGCGGAGCGGCTCGACATCGCCCAGTCGCTCGCGGCCAAGTACCCGAACGTCGAGGTGATGGCGTTTCGCGGCCTGCTGTGCGACTTCGTCGTCGAGCAGGGCGGCAAGGTGGTCGTGCGCGGGCTGCGCGCCGTCAGCGACTTCGAGTACGAGTTCCAGATGGCCGGCATGAACCGCCAGCTCATGCCCGACGTCGAGACCGTGTTCCTGACCCCCAGCGACCAGTACCAGTTCGTCTCGGGCACCTTCGTGCGCGAGATCGCCAGCCTGGCCGGAGACGTCTCCAAGTTCGTCTCGCCGCTGGTGCTCGCGCGGCTTCAGGAACGGGTCAAGCGCGCCGAGGCATGAGCATCCGATGGCGCTGATCATCACCGACGAGTGCATCAACTGCGATGTGTGCGAGCCCGAGTGCCCGAACCAGGCGATCTCCATGGGCCAGACGATCTACGTGATCGAGCCCAGCCGGTGCACCGAGTGCGTCGGCCACTTCGACGAGCCGCAGTGCGTGCAGGTCTGCCCCGTGGCCTGCATACCGGTCGACCCGGCGAACGTCGAGTCGAAAGAGACGCTCTGGGAGCGCTACCGGCGACTGCAGGCTATGGCCGTGGCGGCGCCTTGACCCGAGGCGGCACGGCGGCGGTGAAGTCCTTCTCGTCGAGGACGCGGATCTTGCCCCGGGCCCTTTTCTTCGGCTTCAGGCTGGCCGACGCCGGCGCTGCTGCGGCAGCCGGCCCGGCCGGCCCGAGCGAGGTCGCCCGCGCCGGTCGGAGTGCTGCCTCGCGCTGACGCCGGTCGCGCGCCATGTCGTCGCCCAGCCGGCGCTCCTGCGCCGCCACCTGCCGCGCCTCGGCCGTCCGTTGCGCCGACGCAGTGCCCGGCTCGTCCACCTCGACCGGCTTGCCGCCGGCGCACGGCGCGCGGGTGTACTCGCTGCCGCAGCGGTAGATCGGCTGCGCCGAAACGGCGCCGGCGGCGAGCGCCAGAGTGAGCGGCATCAGGCCAAAGGCGAGGCCGGAAAACGGCAGCGAAGTCGAGGTCATGAAGAACTTTCTGGCGGGCCGTCGTCCGCCGGCCTGGCGGTGGCGACGGGTTTCGGGCGGGCCGGCCGTGCGTGCATCTTCATCATCGCCTTTTCCATGTCGCCCGCGATGACGAGATCGAGCGCCGCAAGCGCTTGGTCCATCGCCTTGTCGATCAGCTCGCGCTCGGCGGCGGGCGGCTTTCTCAGCACGTAGTCGATCACCTCGGCCTTCACGCCCGGGTGGCCGATGCCCAGCCGCACGCGCCAGAACCCGGCGCTGCCCAGCTGCGCCTGGACATCCTTCAGGCCGTTGTGGCCTGCGTGCGAGCCGCCCAGCTTCATCTTCACCTGACCGGGCAGGAGATCGAGCTCGTCGTGTGCGATCAGGATCTCGTCGGGCTCGATCTTGAAGAAGCGGGCGAGCGCAGCGACCGACTTCCCCGAGAGGTTCATGAAGGTCGCCGGCTCGAGCAGCCAGAGCGGCTGCCCGGCGATGCTGGCCCGGGCCGCATGGCCGAAATAGCTGCGCTCGGGCGCCAGCTGCACCGCGAGCTTGGCCGCCACCCCGTCGACGAACCAGAACCCGGCGTTGTGGCGCGTCGCGTCGTACTGCGGCCCCGGGTTGCCGAGGCCGGCGATGAGCCGGATCACCCGGCTTACTTCTTGTTCTGCTTCTCGGTCTTCTTGGCCTTGGTCTTCTCGGCCGGAGCCGCCGTGACCACCGGTGCGGCCGCCGGAGCTTCCTCTTCGGCCGCTGCAACGTTGGCCGAGACGATCACCGGGTTCGGCTTGCCGTGCGTGACGACCTTGACGCCGGCGCCGAGCTGGATGTCGCTCACGTGCAGCGACTGACCCTTGGCGATGTTGCCGAGGTCCACCGTGAGGAACTCGGGCAGTTGCGAGGCCAGGCACTGGATGTTCAGCTCGTTGACGACCTTGTTGATGACGCAGGCGTCGGTCTTCACGGCCGGCGAATCCTCTTCGTTGACGAAGTGCAGCGGCACCTTCTTCGTGATCTTGGTCGTGGCGTCGACGCGCTGGAAGTCGATGTGCAGCACGATCGGCCGGAACGGGTGCATCTGGTAGTCGCGCAGCAGGACCTGTTCGGTCTTGCCGCCCATCTCCATGTCGAGCAGCGACGAGTGGAACGCTTCCTTCTTCAGGGCGAAGAAGAGGGCGTTGTGGTCGAGCTCGATCATCGCCGGCGTGCCGGCGCCATACACGATGCCCGGCACCTTTTGCGCATTGCGCAGGCGGCGGCTCGCTCCGGTCCCCTGCAGCGTGCGCTCGAAAGCAGTGAATTTCATGGTGACTCCAAAAATGAGGGCCCGCGACCAGGCTCCTCGTGAAAACGGGGCGATGCCCCGCGGCTAGAAGTTGCTGTTCTGCTCGGCGAAGAGGGAAGTGACCGACTCGCCGTCGGAGATGCGCCTGATCGTCTCGGCGAACAGGAAGGCGACCGAGAGCTGGCGCACCTTGGCGCAGACCTTGCCGTCGGGGCCGAGAGGAATGGTGTCGGTGACAACGACTTCGTCGAGCTGCGATTCGCGAATGCGGTCGATCGCCGAGCCGGAGAACACGGCGTGCGTGCAATACGCGTAGACCTTCTTGGCGCCGCGCTCCTTCAGCACGTCGGCCGCCTTCACCAGCGTGCCCGCGGTGTCGATCATGTCGTCCATGATCACGCAGTTGCGGCCTTCGACCTCGCCGATGACGTGCATCACTTCCGAGACGTTGGCCTTCGGCCGGCGCTTGTCGATGATCGCCAGGTCGCAGCCGGCCTGCTTGGCCAGCGCCCGTGCCCGCACCACGCCGCCGACGTCGGGCGAGACCACCACCAGGTCGCTGTAGCGCTTGCTCTGCAGGTCGGAGAGCAGCACCGGCGAGGCGTAGATGTTGTCGACCGGAATGTTGAAGAAGCCCTGGATCTGGTCGGCGTGCAGGTCCATCGTCAGCAGCCGCT
>CAXSEJ010000187.1:0-5354 GCA_964236395.1 uncultured Rhizobacter sp. | reverse complement strand
GCTGAACAAGAAGCTCACCGGCATGTCGTTCCGCGTGCCGACCTCCGACGTGTCGGTCATCGACCTCACCGTCGAGCTCGTCAAGGAAGCGAGCTACGAGGAGATCTGCGCCGAGATGAAGGCGCAGTCGCAAGGCGCGATGAAGGGCGTGCTCGGCTACACCGAAGACAAGGTCGTCTCGACCGACTTCCGCGGCGAGCCCATGACTTCGGTGTTCGACGCCGACGCCGGCATCGCCCTCGACAGCACCTTCGTCAAGGTCGTCGCCTGGTACGACAACGAATGGGGCTACTCGAACAAGGTGCTCGAGATGGTGCGCGTCATCGCCCGCTGAGCGGGCGAGCGCGCGTCAGCGTCAGCGCCAGCGCCGGCCGCCGTACCCGCCGCGGTAGCCGCCATGCCAGGTGCTGCCGATCCAGTAGCCGATGCCGGCACCGACGATCGCAGGCCCGATGTAGGCGCCGGGGCCGTAGCCGCCATAGCCGCCGTAACCGCCATAGCCGCCGTAGTAGACGGCCGCCGGGGCCGGCTGGTAGTACGTGACCGGCGCGGCCTCGTCGTAGTAGGAGTACGCCGGGGCCGATGCGACGTAGGCCGGCGGCATGTCGACCGGGTGCGAGCTGATCTGCGGCGGCGGGCCGTACGAGCGGCTGGCCGGCGGGCCGACGCGGTCGAGCGGCGCTTGGCCGCCGGCGGGCCGAACGTCGATCGCCAGCCGATCGCCCGGGTCGTTTGCCATGCGCGTGGTGTAGCGCTGCCCGTTGTAGTCGTAGACGACGTCGTAGCCGACGACGCGGCTCTCGGAGCTGCTGACCGTGCGGCAGCGGCGCGAGGCGACCGTGGCCGTGTTGCCGTTGCTCGCCTCGGCGTTGTTGCCGATCGCCGAGCCGGCGACGGCGCCGAGGCCGGTGGCGGCGGCGCGCCCCATGCCGTGACCGAACTGGTTGCCGACGACGCCGCCGACGATGGCGCCGATGAGCGCACCGCCGCCCGAGGGCTGGCGCGGCACGACCTGCTCGACGTCGGCGCATTCCTGGCGCGGCACGGCCACCGAGCTGGTCACCGGCGTGGCCGACACCACGCTGGCATAGTCGGCGGCACGGGCGGTCCCGGCGATGCCGAGCACGGTGGCCGCGACGGCGGCAGAGACGGTGAGTCTTGAAGCGTTCATGATCCTGATCCTCGTGAGCGCCGTGAGGCACTGATCTACGACCTAGCGGAGACGTGGCAGTTCTGTTCTGAGTACGCAAGATCAAGGGGTGGCGATGACCGCCAGGCCCCAGCTTGACACTTCTTTGCACTTCGCAAGGCGCTTCGTGCGATTCTCGGCGCCTCGCAGAGCACCCGCGCAAGCCGAGGTAAAGGCCAGCAGCGTGCATCGCGCCGATTCCAGGATTGGGTCATGGGCATGAAAAAGTGGTCGTTCATGGTGGCGATGGCGGCGTGGCTGGCGGCGCTGCCGCTGTCGACGACGCGAGCTCAGGTGCCGGGACCGGCACCCGTCGAAGCGCGGGTCATCGTCAAGTTCCGGGCCGGGTCGGCGCTTCTGAAAGACGCCGCCACGACCCCGGCCGAGCAGCGCGGCAAGCAGGCCGAAGCGCTCGGCAAGCGCATCGGCGTCGCGCTGTCGGCCGGCCGCAGCGTGAGCGAGCGCTCGCACGTGGTCGTGGCGAGCGGGATCGGTGCGGACCAGCTCGCGGCCCGGCTCGCCGCCGAAGGCGACGTTGAATACGCCGTCGTCGATGGCCGCAAGCGCATCGCGGCGGCACCGAACGACCCGCTCTACGTCAGCAGCCCGCAGGCCGCTTCGAGCGGCGGACCGGTGGCCGGTCAGTGGTACCTGCGCCCGCCGGGCCCGGCGCTCGCCGCCCCGCTGCCCGGCGCTGCCGCCCCGGCCAGCATCAACGCCGAGCAGGCGTGGGACACCACCACGGGCAGCGCCGGCATCGTCGTCGCCGTGCTCGACACGGGGCTGCGCTTCGACCACGCCGACCTGCAAGGCGGCAATGTCGTCGCCGGTCACGACATGGTCGGCAGCAGCGCCATCGCCGGCGACGGTGACGGCCGCGACACCGACGCCAGCGATCCCGGCGACTCGGTGAGCGCTGCCGAAGCGGCTGCGATCGGCGGCGACTGCATGGCGCAGGCCAGCCCGCGCAGCTCCTGGCACGGGACCAAGACGCTCGGCCTGATCGGCGCGACGACGAACAATGGCGCCGGCATCGCCAGCGTCGGCCGCAACGTGCGCGTCATGCCGGTGCGCGTGCTCGGCAAATGCGGCGGCAGCGACTCCGACGTGCTCGCCGGCATGCGCTGGGCGGCCGGGCTCGGCGTGCCGGGCGCGCCGGCCAATCCGAACAAGGCGCGGGTCATCAACCTCAGCCTGGGAGGTGTCGGCAGCTGCAACGCCGCCTATCGAGACGCCATGCGCGAGATCACGGCGGCCGGTGTCGTGGTGGTGGCCTCGGCAGGCAACACCGCCGGCCGCGCCGTCGGCGAACCTGCCAACTGCCCCGGTGTCATCGCCGTGGCGGGGCTCCGCCACGTCGGCGACAAGGTCGGTTTTTCCGACCTCGGCCCTGAAATCGCGATCAGCGCGCCGGGTGGCAACTGCGTCACCGTGACCGCAGGTTCGCCGTGCCAGTACCCGATCCTGACCACCACCAACGCGGGCACGACCACGCCGGTCGCCGGTGCCGGTGGATCGACCTACAGCGACAGCTTCGACGCGACCGTCGGCACCAGCTTCGCGGCGCCGCTCGTGGCCGGCGCCGCGGCACTCATGCTCTCGACCCAGCCGGCGCTCTCGCCCGCCGAAGTGCAGGCGGCCCTGCAGGCGACGGCGCGGCCGTTTCCGCAAAGCGGCGGCACGCCCGGCACGCCGGTGTGCGTCGCGCCGGGCCTGACCGACCAGCTCGAGTGCTATTGCCCGGTGCCGAGCGCGGGCACGCCTTCGGTGTGCGGCGCCGGCATGCTCGACGTGCGCGCCGCGGTGCTCGCCGTCGCCGCCGTGCAGGCGCGCATCGCGGTCGACACCGCCGCGCCGGTCGAGGGCCAGCCGGTGAGCTTCAGCTCCGCCTCGCTGCTCTCCGCCGGCCGGGCGGTGGCCAGCTACGAGTGGAAGGTGGTGAACGGCGGCGGCATCGTCGCCGCCTTCGCCTCCGCGACCAACGCCGCCACGGCCACCATCGTGCCCGCGGCCGCCGGCGCCTTCAGCGTCAGCCTGACGGTGGTCGACGATCTCGGCGTCGTCTCGACTGCGACTTCGACCGTGACCGTCGCCCCGGCGGCGCCACCGACGCCGACCGGGCCCGCGGCCTCGTCGAACGACGACGGCGGCGGCGGCGGTGCGCTCGGTGTCGAGTGGCTCGGCCTGCTGCTCAGCGCGGTGATCGCGCTGGCCCGCTGCAGGGAACGAAGGAACGACCTGCCGGGTCGAGCCGCAGGGCGGCGAGGCGCGCGGCCAGCACCGGGTCGGCCCGGTCGACGCGGTACATGTGGCCGACCATGACGGCGCCACCGGGGCCCACGGTCTCGGTGCGGTCGTCCGACCACTCGCCTGCGGGCAGCGCGTTCCGCAACGCAGCTTCGGCGCTCGCCGCGTCGGCGTCGGCGACCGGGCCGGCCTGGTAGCAGGCGGCACCCTCGGCCGCCGCGCTCGCGCTGGCGGCCATCGGCAGGAGGCGGACGGCTTCCGGCCGAACTTGCGCCGCGAGGCGGCCGGGATCGCGGTCGCCGAGCGATCGCACGCCGATCGAGCCGTCGAACCAGCCGCGCGTGAAGGCGTAGAACAGGAGGTTGGCAGCGACGAGCGCGAGCAGCAGGAATCTCAGCACGTGGCCGCCGCCGACGGCGCCCTGGCCCGCAGGCGCACGCGCTGCGCCTCGCCGCTGCGCACCGGCACCACGCCGGTGGCGGTGCGCACGAGCAGCTCGCCGTGCGCCGACACGCCGACCGCGACACCGTCGATGCCGCCCGGCGCGTCCATGCGCACGGCGCCGCCCATGAGGACGTCGCGCGCCGAGAAGCGCCGGGCGAAGGGTGCGAAGCCGGCCTGCTCGAATTGGCGCATGGCATCGATCAGGGGCTCGGCGAGGCGTTGCAATGCGGCTTGCGGCGTGGCATCGGCGTCGATCTCGGTCAGCCAGGCGACGCCCGAGCCGGCGTCGTCGACGGCGAGGGCGCGCACGTTCAGCCCGACCCCGATCACGGCGGCGCGGCCGGCGCCGCACGGCGCCGTCTCGATCAGCACGCCGGCGAGCTTGCGGCCCGAGGCGGCGTGTGCCGGCCCGGCATCGAGCAGCCAGAGGTCGTTCGGCCACTTCAGGCCGATGCGATCCGGCCCGCCGGCTTCGAGCGCCTCGGCGAGCACGACACCGACCGCCAGCGAGAGGCCGCTCAAGTCGACGTGCGCTGCGAACGGCCAGGCGAGCGAGAAGGTCAGCGACGCGCCTTCGACGGCCTGCCAGGCGCGCCCGTGCCGGCCGCGGCCGGCGGTCTGCCGCGCCGCGACGAGCAGGCACGGGGCGAATGCGGTGCCCGCCGCCGATGCGGCATGGACGCGGGCAAGCAGATCGCTGTTCGTCGAGCCGGTTTCGGCGACGTGCTCCGCCTCCATGCCGCCCGGCTTCAAACTGTCACCGCTTGGGCGCCAGCATCGTGCCGCGGCACTCCGGCGTGCCGCAGCGGCACTCGAACTGCTTCTTCACCTTGGCGGTGTGGCGGCCCTCGAGGACGAGGCCGTAGTCGTAGTTGAGCTCTTCGCCGACCGCGATGTCCTTGATCGCATTGATGAACACCCGGCCGGCCTCGTCGTCCTGCTCGGCCTCGCAGTTCGGGCCGCAGGCGTGGTTGATCCACTTCGCCGAGTTGCCGTTCTCGTTGCCGTCGATCACCCGCTTGTCGTCGACGTGGAAGTAGAACGTGTGGTGGGGATCGTTCGGGTCGTGCGGATGGCGGCGCAGTGCTTCCTTCCACGTGATCACCGCGCCGGTGTACTCCATGATCCGCTCGCCGGCCTTGAACGGCTTCATGGCGAAGACGCCCTTGCCGTGAATGCCGGAGGGCCGCACCTCGATGCGGCGGCTTCGCTTGACGGGGGCCTGGCTCTCGTTCGTTTTCTTTGGGTACATTGAATTCATGGGTGCGCGCGCGTAGGCGTGCGCGCGAGAGGCCCGGATTGTATTGACGAGCCAAAGCAACACGCGAGAGACATGCCAAGCGAATGACAAAGTCACTGATCATTGCCGAGAAGCCATCCGTCGCCCAGGACATCGTGCGCGCGCTCACGCCGAGCGCCGGCAAGTTCGACAAGCACGACGAGTACTTCGAGAGCGAGGGCTACGTCGTCACCT
>CAXSEJ010000186.1:0-5358 GCA_964236395.1 uncultured Rhizobacter sp. | reverse complement strand
CACCTGCGCTGCGGCCTGCGCTACCTGCAGAGCATGGACCCGACCGGCGTCGGCGGGCGCGACCTCGCGGAGTGCCTCACGCTGCAGCTGCGCACGCAGCCCCGCTCCGAGGCGCAGACGATCGCCATCATCGTCTGCAAGAACCACCTGCCCCTGCTGGCCCGCCGTGACCTGAAGAAGCTCATGGCCGTGACCGGCGCCGACGACCACCTGCTGCGCGAGGCGCAGGCCCTCATCGTCGCCCTCGAGCCCAAGCCGGCGCGGCCGTTCGCGCGTGCCGAGGCCAACATCGTGGTGCCCGACGTCGTTGTCGTGAAGTCGGGGCGCGGCTGGAAGGTGCAGCTCAATCCCGACGTGATGCCCAGGCTGCGCATCAACGACCTCTACGCCAGCGCGATCCGCGCGCAGCGCGGCACCGGCTCGCTCAACGGCGCCGGGCCCGGCCTCAACTCGCGCCTGCAGGAGGCGCGCTGGTTCGTGAAGAACATCCTGCAGCGCTTCGACACCATCCAGCGCGTCTCGCAGGCCATCGTCGAGCGGCAGAAGAGCTTCTTCACGCACGGCGCGATCGCAATGAAGCCGCTGGTGCTGCGCGAGATCGCCGACGAGCTCGGCCTGCACGAGTCGACCATCTCGCGCGTGACCACGGCCAAGTACATGTCGACGCCGTTCGGCACCTTCGAGCTGAAGTACTTCTTCGGCTCCTCGCTCAACACCGACTCCGGTGGCAACGCCTCGAGCACCGCGGTGCGCGCGCTGATCCGCCAGATCGTCGCCGCCGAGGACGTGGCCAAGCCGCTCTCCGACAGCCAGATCTCGCAGATGCTCGAAGAGCAGGGCATTCAAGTCGCCCGCCGCACCGTCGCCAAGTACCGCGAGGCGCTCAAGATCGCGCCGACGCAGCTGCGCAAGGCGATGTAGCAGCGGCTTCGCCGTTGCTCGAGGTCCATCCGGCCATGCCGCTGCCGCTGTTCCTGCCGTGCGCCGCGGGCGTCGAGGCGCTTCTCGACGCCGAGGTCAAGGCCTTGCTGCCCGGCGTCGCGGTTCACGTGTCGCGCGGTGGCGTTGCCCTCGACGGCGAGCCGCGCGACGTGATGCGCCTCAACCTCGAGAGCCGTCTCGCCCAGCGCGTGCTGATCGAGGTCGCGGAGGGTGGCTACCGCGACGAGAACGACCTCTACATGCTCGCCCACGGAGTCGACTGGTCCGACTGGATCACGACGCGGCAGACGCTGCGCGTCGACACCACGGCCCAGCGCAGCCCCTTGCGCAGCCTCAACTTCGCGGCCCTGCGCGTCAAGGACGGCGTGTGCGACCGCATGCGCGACGCGCACGGCGAGCGGCCGAATGTCGACACCGTGCGGCCCGACCTGCAGATCGTCCTGCACGCCGGGCCGGAACGCGCCGCGATCTACGTCGACAGCTCGGGCGAATCGCTGTTCAAGCGCGGCTGGCGCGAGGACAAGGGCGACGCGCCGCTGAAGGAAACGCTCGCCGCCGCGATGCTGGCCGCTGCCGGCTGGCGCGGCACTGCCGGCGAGGGCGGCGCCCTGCACGACCCCTGCTGCGGCTCGGGCACCATCGCCATCGAGGCGGCGCAGATCGCGATGGGCATTGCGCCCGGTGCACTGCGCCGCTTCGCCCTGGAGCGGCTGCTGCCGTTCACGGGCGCCGAGCTGCGCGCCGAGATGCAGCGCCTGCGCTCGAAGGCGAAGGAGCGCGTGCGTGCCGCCACGGTGCCGATCTTCGCCAGCGACGTGTCGTTCCGGATGGTCGACTTCGCGCGCCGCAACGCCGAGCGCGCCGGCGTGGCCGGCGCCATCGACTTCCACGGCGGCGATGCGCTCGAGCGGCCGCCGCCGGCGCTGCCGGCCGGGCTGCACGGCACGCTGATGGTCAATCCGCCGTACGGCGAGCGCATCGACGTGGCCGGCAAAAGCAGAGCCCCCACGTTCCCTTCGCTCGCTGCCCAGCACGGGGGCGACGGCGCCCTTGGCGCGGCCCGGCGGGCGCCGCTCGCACCCTCGCCCGACCGCGACGCGCCCGGCGACTTCTTCCCCCGTCTGGCGGCGCACTGGAAGCGCGCCTACACGGCGCATCCCGCCGGCTGGACGGCCTGGATCCTCAGCCCCGACATGAAGTTGCCGAGCGCCATGCGGCTGAAGGAATCGCGCCGCGTGCCGATGTGGAACGGGCCGATCGAGTGCCGCCTGTTCCGCTTCGACCTGGTCGCCGGCTCCGCCCGCACGGTCAGCCGGCCGGCCGAACCCTGAGTTCGGCACGGCGACGGGCCGCGTACCAGGCCAGCACCGCGGCGACGATCGTCACCGGGACCACCGAGCCGAGGTTCAGCCAGGCCCAGCCCTGCGTCGTGACCAGCGCGCCGGAGCTGAACGAGGTGAGCGTCATGGTCGAGAACACGAGCGTGTCGAGGGCGGCCTGCGCGGTGGTCTTTTCTTCGGGCCGGTAGGCGGTGGTGAACAGCGCCGTGCCGCCGATGAAAAGAAAGTTCCAGCCGACCCCGAGCAGGCACAGCGCGACCAGGAAGTGGGCACGGTCCAGGCCGCCCAGCGCGACGGCGATGCACGCCGCGTTGAGCAGCACGCCGACGGCCATGACCGGCACGGCACCGAAGCGCCTGATGAGGCTGCCCGTGAAGAAGCTCGGCACGAACATGCCGAGCACGTGCCACTCGAGCACGAGCGCCGTGCTCGAGAACGGGTGGGCGTGCATCGCCATGGCGATCGGCGTCGCGGCCATCAGCAGGTTCATCACGCCGTAGCCGAGTGCGCAGGCGACCGCGGCGACGACGAACACCGGCTGCGCGACGATCGCGCCGAGCGGCCGTCCCGGTGCGGCCGCGGTCGGCACGGCGAGCGGCGGGAAGGAGAGGAACGACATCGTGACGAGCGCGCACACGGCGACGCCGGCGAGCGCCAGGTAAGCGCCCGCGAACTCGGCCGGCAGCGCGTTGCGCGTCGCCAGGGCCAGGTTCGGACCGGCGACGGCACCGAGGATGCCGCCGGCCAGCACCC
This sequence comes from uncultured Rhizobacter sp., assembly GCA_964236395.1. Taxonomy (GTDB): domain Bacteria; phylum Pseudomonadota; class Gammaproteobacteria; order Burkholderiales; family Burkholderiaceae_C; genus Schlegelella_A. Next base: position 2,323 of record CAXSEJ010000186.1, on the reverse strand, counting down.
ACGAGATCGCCCGCTCCTTGAACGCCGGCGCGACGAGCTCGACGGCGGCGAAGCGGTAGAGCCCGGCGTTGGCGTTGTAGTAGCCGGCCAGCAGGGTGCCGGCGACCAGCCACCCGAAGTGGCGCTGCGTGGCGGCCCAGGCGCACAGTGCCGTGGTGGCAATGGCCACGCACAGGCCGACCTGGAACGCGCGCTTGCGGCCCCAGGCGCGCTGGTGCCGGCCGACGAGCGTCGCGAACAGCGCGCCGCCGGCGACATAGGCCGTCACGGGCAAGGTCGCCATCCACGGGGTCGGCGCGAGCGCCAGGCCGACCAGCCCGTTGACGGCGATGAAGGCGACGTTGTTGGTGAGGAAAAAGCCCTGGCAGAGCGTGAGCAGGAGCAGAGCGCGGTTCATGCGATCTCGTTCGTGGTGGGCAAGGGGTGCAAGGCGAGCCAGGCGAGCAAGGCGAGCGGCGCGGTATCGGCACGCAGCACCCGCGGGCCGAGGCCGACGGGGATGAAGCCGCACCGCACCGCCGAAGCCTCCTCGTCGGCGCTCAGGCCGCCTTCCGGGCCGCTCAGGGCGACGAGGCGGCGCCGGCCGTTGCCCGCCGGGGCGACGCCCAGCGCGGCAGCGACGCTCGTCGCCGCAGCGCCGAGGCTGAGGACGATGCGCGTGGCCTCGGTGTCGGTGTCGGTCCCGGTGTCGGTGTCGGTGTCGGTGCCGGTGCCGGGGCTGGGGCTGGTGCCGGCGCTGGTGCCGAGGTCGAGCCAGGCCGCCAGGGCCTGAACCGGTCGGATGTCGGCGACGCGAACGCGTCCGCACTGCTCGCTCGCGGCGGCGGCCACGCCCGCCCAGTGCCGTTGCCGGGCCTCGCCGCGCTCGCCGGACAGGCGCAGCACCGAGCGCTCGCACAGCAGCGGCTGGATCGCCGCGACACCGAGCTCGCATGCCTTTTCGACCAGCGCGTCCATGCGGTCGTTGGCCGGCATGCCGAGGGCGATCGTCACCTCGAGGCGCAGCTCCCGGTCGACGGCCGTGGCCGTTTCCAGCCGCACCTCGACCTCGCTGCGCGTCATGCGCAGGACCGTCGCGCTCCATTCGGCGCCGTCCTGCCCGTTGAAGAGCAGCACCGGCGCGCCCGGCTGCAGGCGCAGCACCCGCACGTGGCGCGCGGCGGCATCGGGCAGCACCAGGCTGGCGCCGACCGCGAACGGCGCGGCGACGAACAGCCGCACGCGCGTCGACCCCGCGTTGGCCGGCTTCATCTGCCGGCCCGGTGCAGCCAGCCGCGCAGCGTTCGCCTTGCCGTGCCGCGCATCGCCCGCGCCAGCCGCCACGGCGCCGACGCCCGCACGCCGGCGACGACACGTGCCCGCACCGCATGCCACCAGTCGAGGGCGCGGGCGAACCATGCGAAGTGCATGAGCTGCGGCTCGACCAGCACGAAGATGCGGCCGACCAGCGCGGTGCCGATCAGCTTGGCCGCGACGATCACGGCGATGCCGAGCGCCGCATGGCCGTCGTCGAAGAGCCAGAGCGCGGCCAGCTTGAGCGGGAACAGCAGCGCCGCGGGCAGCAGGAACAGCACCAGCGCCAGCCGTGGCGGCGCGCGCCTGATCCGGGTCTCGAGCCGGGCCAGGATCGGCAGCCGGGCGAGACGTTCGGCCCCGGCCGCGAGCGGCCGCCAGCCCCACTCCTCGATGAAGATGACGAGGGCGGCGAGGCCGAGCAGGACGGCGCGCAGTCCGCGCCAGAGCGTTGCCATGCTGCGTATTCTGGGCGCCGCCGTGCCGCGGCGCGAACCGCCTCAGGCCCTGTCGCGCAGCTCGCGACGCAGGATCTTGCCGACGTTGGTCTTCGGCAGCTCGGTCCGGAACTCGACGACCCTGGGCCGCTTGTAGCCCGTGAGGTTGGCCTCGCAGTACGCGCGCACGCTGGCCTCGGTGACGGCCTGGTCCTTCTTCACGATCACCAGCTTGACCGCCTCGCCGGCCTTGGCGTCGGCGATGCCGACCGCGGCGCACTCGAGGATGCCCGGCATCTGCGTGACGACGTCTTCGACCTCGTTCGGGTAGACGTTGAAGCCGCTGACCAGGATCATGTCCTTCTTGCGGTCGACTATTCGGAAGTAGCCGCGCTCGTCGACGGTGCCGATGTCGCCGCTGAGAAAGAACCCGTCGGCGGTCATCACCTTGGCCGTCTCGTCGTCGCGCTGCCAGTAGCCGGCCATCACCTGCGGGCCCTTGATGGCGATCTCGCCCGGCGTGCCGAGCGGCACCTCGTGGCCGTCGTCGTCGAGCAGCTTGAGCTCGGTGTTCGGCATCGGCAGGCCGATGT
>CAXSEJ010000185.1:0-5378 GCA_964236395.1 uncultured Rhizobacter sp. | reverse complement strand
CGTACTTCGAGTTCGAGGCCCAGCCGGCGATGATCACGCCGTAGACCTCCATCGAGGTGATCGCCATCAGGAACAGCAGGCCGGCGTTGATGTCGGCGAGTGCCACGTCGGGCCCGAACGGCACCACCGCCCAGGCGGCCAGCGCCGGCATGATGGTCATGATCGGGCCGAGGAAGAACAGGCCCTTGTTGGCCGCGGTCGGGACGATGATCTCCTTGAAGATCAGCTTCACCGCGTCGGCGATCGGCTGCAGCAGGCCGAGCGGCCCGACGCGGTTCGGCCCCGGCCGGATCTGGCTCCAGCCGATGGCCTTGCGCTCCCAGAGGGTGAGGTAGGCCACGCAAAGAAGCAGCGGCACGACCACGGCGACGATCTTGGCGACCGTCCACACGACGGGCCAGGCGCCGCCCAGCGCGCCGCTGCCGTAGGCCGAGATCGAGTCGATCACGGCGACACCTCGCTCGCCGTCCCGACGGCGACGTCGAGGGCGACGGTGACATCGCCGAACATCGGCCCGAGCGCGGCCGTTTGCGGCTGGCCGACCGGGATGCGCACGGTGTTCGATGCCAGCGACGGATCGATGCTGGCGGGCAGCACGATGCTCGCCCCGCCTTGCGTGATGCGCACCAGCGCGCCCGCGGCCACGCCCCGTTCCGCCGCCCACTCGCTCGGCAGGCCGATCGAAGGCGGCCGGGCGTCGGCCGTGAGCTGCAAGGCCGGCGCCCGGCGGACGATCGCGTCGGTGGCGTAGATCGGCACGTCGGAGATGCGTTCGAGCACGCCGGCCGGACGTTCGGTCCGGTCGCGACGGGCCGCCGGCGCCGGGGCGGCGGCGACCGCCTCGGCGAGCCGCGACGCCACATGGCCGTCGTCGCCCAGCGCCTCGGCCTTGACCTGTTCCGAGGTCTCGAACGTGAAGCCGGCCAGGCCGAGCAGGTTGCCCAGAACGCGCAGCACCTTCCACGCCGGCCGGGCCTCGCCGAGCGGCTTGACGACGCCGTGGAAGCTCTGCACGCGCCCGTCGGCGTTGACGAAGGTGCCCGAGGTTTCGGCGAACGGCGAGATCGGCAGCAGCACGTCGGCGCTGTCGTCGCCCGGCACCGGCCTGAAGGCCGTGAGCGAGACGACCATCTCGGCGCCGGCGAGCGCAGCCTGGGCGGCCACCGGGTCGCCGGCATCGAACGACGGCTCGACGTTGAGCAGCACCATGGCCTTCAACGGCGACGACGCCGACAGCATGCGGGCGGCGTCGAGGCCGCCGTCGCGTGGCTCGGCGCCGACGAGCTGCGCGCCGACGGCATTGCCGCCCTCGACCAGCCAGCCGAAGGTGGCGCCGGTGGCGGCGGCGATCTCACGGCCGAGGCGCTCGATTTCGGCCGCGTCCGGGTGCTGGGCGGCGGCGTTGCCGAGCAGCACCGCCTTGCGCTCGCCGCTGCCGAGCGCCTTGGCCATGGCCCGGGCTTCGTCGCTCGGCGCATCGCGAGAGCCGTCGGCGGCGCCCGGCGCGCCGGCACTGCGAAGCGCCGACAAAATGTCGCCCAGCGCGTCGACCCAGCGACTCGGCGCGACGGCCAGGCTCGGGCCCATCGGCATCAGCCAGTCGTCGCGCAGCGCGTGCACGCTCATCACCTTGGCGCCCTTTTTGGTCGCCTGGCGGATGCGCTGGGCGAACAGCGGATGGTCCTTGCGCAGGAACGAGCCGATCACGAGCACGCGCTGAAGATCGGAAAGCGAGGCGATCGGGCGGCCCAGCCAGCGCACGGCGCCCGTGGGCGCCGCAGTGGCGCGAAGACGCGTGTCGACGTTGCCGCTGCCGAGCCCGCGCACGACCTTGGCGAGCAGGTGCAGCTCCTCGACCGTGCTGATCGGCGAGGCCAGCGCGCCGATGCTCTCGGCACCGTGCTCGACGGCGATCTGCGTCAGGCCGCGCGACACGTACTCGAGCGCGTCGGTCCACGACACGTCTTTCCAGACGCCGCCCTGCCGCAGCATGGGCGTCGACAGCCGCTCGGCGGTGTTGAGCGCCTCGTACGAGAAGCGGTCGCGGTCGGCGAGCCAGCATTCGTTGACGTCGTCGTTCTCGTAGGGCACGACGCGCATCACCCGCGCGCCCTTGACCTGGACGATCAGGTTGGCGCCGGTCGAGTCGTGCGGGCTCACGCCCTTGCGGCGCGACAGCTCCCACGACCGCGCGCTGTAGCGAAACGGCTTGCTCAGCAGCGCGCCGACCGGGCACAGGTCGATCATGTTGCCCGACAGCTCCGAGTCGATCGTGTCGCCGGCGACTACTGTGATCTCCGAGTGCTCGCCGCGGTGGATCATGCCGAGCTCCATCACGCCGGCCACTTCCTGGCCGAAGCGGACGCAGCGCGTGCAGTGGATGCAGCGGTTCATCTCCTTCATGGAGATGAGCGGACCGACGTCTTTCGGAAACACCACGCGCTTGTCTTCGTCATAGCGCGACGAGGAGGCGCCGTAGCCGACTGCGAGGTCCTGCAGCTGGCACTCCCCGCCCTGGTCGCAGATGGGGCAGTCGAGCGGGTGGTTGATGAGCAGGAACTCCATCACCCCTTGCTGGGCGTTGAGCGCCTTGTCGCTGCGGGTGCGCACGATCATGCCCTGCGTCACCGGCGTGGCGCAGGCCGGCATCGGCTTCGGCGCCTTCTCGATCTCGACCAGGCACATGCGGCAGTTCGCCGCGATGCTCAGCTTCTTGTGATAGCAGAAGTGCGGGATGTAGGTGCCGGCCTGGTCGGCGGCATGCATGACCATGCTGCCTTCCGGCACCGAGACCTTGTTGCCGTCGAGCTCGATTTCGACCAAAGCAAGCTTGCTTTTGTCGATCATGGCCTGACCAGTTCCTTGACCGCCGGCGACGCGGCGGCGGCGGTGACCAGCCCGTACTGCAGCGTCGACGCGGCCGCCGTCTGCTCCGGGTGCGGGCTCGCCGCCGGGCCGATGTTGCCGGCGTGGACCGGCGCCGCGTTCTTCTCGATCAGCGCCACGAACTCGTCGCGAAAGTGCTTGATCATCGCCCGCACCGGCATGGCGGCGGCATCGCCCAGAGCGCAGATGGTGCGGCCCTGGATGTTGTCGGACACCGAGTTCAGCAGGTCGATGTCGGTCAGCCGGCCCTGCCCGTTGGCGATGCGCTCGACCATGCGGTACAGCCACCCCGTGCCCTCGCGGCACGGCGTGCACTGGCCGCAGCTCTCGTGCATGTAGAAGTACGAGAGGCGCAGCAGCGACTGCACCATCGAGCGCGAATCGTCCATCACGATCACCGCGCCCGAGCCGAGCATCGAGCCGGCCTTGGCGATGGCGTCGTAGTCCATCGTCAGCCCGTTCATCACCGCCGCGGGCAGCACCGGCGCCGACGAGCCGCCCGGGATGACCGCCTTCAGCGTGCGCCCTTCGGGCACGCCGCCGGCGAGCTCGAGCAGCCTGGTGAACGGGGTGCCGAGCGGCACCTCGTAGTTGCCGGGCTTCTGCACGTCGCCGACGACCGAGAAGATCTTGGTGCCACCGTTGTTCGGCTTGCCGATCTCGAGGTAGGCCGGCCCGCCGTTGACGATGATCCACGGCACCGCGGCGAAGGTCTCGGTGTTGTTGATCGTCGTCGGCTTGCCGTAGAGGCCGTAGCTCGCCGGGAACGGCGGCTTGAAGCGCGGCTGGCCCTTCTTGCCCTCGAGCGACTCGAGCAGCGCAGTTTCCTCGCCGCAGATGTAGGCGCCGAAGCCGTGGCTGGCATGGAGCTGGAAATCGAACTTCGAGCCGAGGAGCGCGTTGCCGAGATAGCCCGCCGCCCTCGCCTCGTCGAGCGCTTCCTCGAAGCGCTCGTACACCTCGAAGATTTCGCCGTGGATGTAGTTGTAGGCGACGTTCACGCCCATCGCATAGGCCGCGATCGCCATGCCCTCGATGACGATGTGCGGGTTGAACATCAGCAGGTCGCGGTCCTTGCAGGTGCCCGGCTCGCCTTCGTCGGAATTGCAGACGAGGTACTTCGCGCCCGGAAACTGGCGCGGCATGAAGCTCCACTTGAGACCCGTTGGAAAGCCCGCCCCGCCGCGGCCGCGCAGGCCGGAGGCCTTGACCTCGGCGATCACCTGCTCGGGCGTCATGCCGAGGCCATCGCCCTGCGCCAGGATCTTTCGCAGAGCCTTGTAGCCGCCACGCGCTTCGTATTCCTTCAGTCGCCAGTTTCTGCCGTCGAGCCCGGCGTAGATCTGTGGCTCGATGTGGCGGCCATGAAAGCAGGTTTCGGCACCGGTCGTCTGGAAGCGCGACAGGTCGATGCGGGTTCTCATGCGCCGGCTCCCGAAGCGCTCCGCAACGTGGCGACGAGCTCGTCGAGGCGCTCGTCGCTCATGTAGCTCACCATCTGCAGGTCGTCGACGAGCAGCACCGGCGCATCGGCGCAGGCACCCAGGCACTCCGACTTCTGCACGGTGAAGGCGCCGTCCGCCGTCGTGCCGCCTTCCTCGATGCGCAGGGAGGCGCACAGGTGCTCGAGCGCATGCTGGCCGCCGCGCAGCTGGCACGGCAGGTTCGTGCACACGTTGAGCTTGACGCGCCCGAGCGGCACCTGGTTGAACATGTTGTAGAAGGTCGTGACCTCGTGCACCGCGATGGCGGGCATCTCGAGTGCCGCGGCGACGAGCTGCTCGCTCTCCGGCGAAACCCAGCCCTGCTCTTCCTGCAGGATCGCCAGGCACGCGATCACCGCCGAAGCCTTGCCATCGGCGGGGTACTTGGCGATCTCGCGCTCGAAGCGCTTCTCGGCGTCGGGTGACAGCAGCGCCTTGCCACGCGGCGCCCACACGTCGGGGTGCTGCGTGCCGGTCACCGGTCGATCTCCCCGAACACGATGTCCATGGTGCCGATCACGGCGACGGCGTCGGCGATCATGTGGCCGCGCGCCATCTCGTCGAGCGCGGCCAGGTGCGGAAAACCGGGCGCACGAATCTTGAGCCGATACGGCTTGTTGGCGCCGTCGCTCACGATGTAGATGCCGAACTCGCCCTTCGGGTGCTCGACCGCGGCATACGCTTCGCCTTCGGGCACGCGAAAGCCTTCGGTGAACAGCTTGAAGTGGTGGATCAGGTCTTCCATCCCCGACTTCATGTCGACGCGCGAGGGCGGCGCGACCTTGTGGTTGCCGGTGATCACCGGCCCCGGGTTGGCGCGCAGCCACTCGATGCACTGCCGGATGATGCGGTTGGCCTGGCGCATCTCTTCCACGCGGACGAGGTAGCGGTCGTAGGTGTCGCCGTTGACGCCGAGCGGGATGTCGAAGTCCATGTGCTCGTAGACGTCGTAGGGCTGGTGCTTGCGCAGGTCCCAGAGGATGCCCGAGCCGCGCAGCATCGGGCCGG
>CAXSEJ010000184.1:0-5419 GCA_964236395.1 uncultured Rhizobacter sp. | reverse complement strand
GCCCGCCCGACATTCTCGGCATCAACCACTATGTCACCACCGATCGCTGGCTCGACCATCGCGTCGACCGCTATCCGGCGCGCTGCCGTGACGCGCGACCGGAAGAGGCCTTCGTCGACATCGAATCCGTGCGCGTCCTCGGCGCGCCGGCGCCCCAGCTCGCGGGCCTGCTTCACGAGGCGTGGGAGCGCTACGGCATCCCCGTGGCAGTCACCGAAGCGCACATCGACGCTGCCCGCGAAGACCAGCTGCGCTGGCTCGACGAGGTGTGGCGCGAGGCGCACGAGGCGTGTCGGGCAGGCGTCGACGTTCGCGCGGTCACCGTGTGGTCGCTGCTCGGCTCGTTCGACTGGAACTGCCTGGTGAGCGCCTGCCGCGGCTACTACGAGCCCGGCCCCTTCGACGTCCGCGCGCCGCTGCCGCGACCCACCGCCCTAGCCGCGCTGGTCAAGGAGCTTGCGGACGGCGCGGTGCCGAGCCATCCGGTGCTTCGGGGCGAAGGCTGGTGGAGGCGCGGCGATCGCTTCATCGTCGAAGCGGCCAGGCGCGCCGACGTGGTGACCGCCATCGCGCCCTATCGGCACTTTCGTGCCGGCAGTGCGCAGCGACCCATTCTGATCAGCGGCGCCAGCGGCACGCTCGGCCTCGCCTTCGCCAAGGCGTGCGAGCGGCGCAACCTCGCCTTCAAGCTGCTCGATCGACGAGCGATGGACATCGCCGATCCGGTTGCCGTGGCGGCGGCATTCGAGCGCTTCGAACCGTGGGCGGTGGTCAACGCCAGCGGCTACGTGCGCGTCGACGCCGCCGAGGACGACGTCGAGCGGTGCTTCCGCGAGAACGAACTGGGTCCGCGCGTGCTGGCCGAGGCCTGCGCCCGCGCCGGCATTCGTCTCACGACCTTCTCGAGCGACCAGGTCTTTTCGGGAACGGCCGATTCGCCGCGCCGGGAAAGCGATCCGACCGGACCGGTGAACGTCTACGGCCGGAGCAAGGCAGCCGCAGAGCGCGCCGTGCTGGCTGCGCACCCGCAGGCGATGGTGGTGAGGACGGCGGCGTTCTTCGCGCCGTCGGACGTGCACAACTTCGTGGTCCAGGCGCTGGCTGCTCTCGAAGCCGGCGAACCGTTTCGTGCCGACGCGACCACCCGCGTGTCGCCGACCTACGTGCCCGATCTGGTCGAGGTCTGCCTCGACCTCCTCGTCGACGGCGAAGCCGGCCTGTGGCACCTTGCCAACGAGGGCGACGTCAGCTGGTTCGAGCTGGCACATCAGGCAGCCACGGCGGCGGAAATCGACACCGGCTCGCTGCAGCCGAGCACTGGCGCCGATCTGGGCCAGACCGCGCCACGGCCTGCTTACGCGGTACTGGCCAGCGAGCGCGCGTCGCTCATGCCGACGCTGGGCGATGCGCTCGCCCGTTTCGTCCTGGCCTGGCGCGCGGCGCGTCCTGTCCGGGCAGACGTGCGGGCAAGGTCGGCTCGAGCCCGGCGATGACGGCGACGCCCTACGCTTCGTTCTGGATGGCCGGCTTCGAAGGCGCGGACCACGTCAACGCGCACGGCACGCCGCTCGATCTCGTTCATGCCAACGGCCACCTCGAGCACCTCGACGACGACTACCGGCGCATCGCCGCGCTCGGCCTGCGCACCGTCCGCGAGACGGTGGGTTGGCGGATCGCGGAGCCTGGCTGCGGCTCGGCGGGTCATCGTTTCGACTTCAGCCGCGCACTGCGCATGGCCGAGGCAGCCGAGCGGCATGGGCTGCAGGTCCTGTGGACGCTCATGCACTATGGCCGCCCGGCCGACGTCGACGTCTTCGACGACGCCTTCGCCCTCCGGCTCGCGGCGTTCGCCGGCGCCGCCGCGCGGGCGCTTCGCGGCAGCACGTTGGCACCGGTGTTCACCCCCGTCAACGAGATCAGCTTTCTGGCCTGGGCCATTGCCGACACGAACTTCATTCACCCGTACCAGCACGAGGCGGCCCGTCGCCATCGCAGCGACGGCTCCCGAGTCGACGTCGGCTGGGACGCCAAGGTGCGGCTCGTTCGCGGCGTGCTTGCCGCCATCGATGCGATCCGGTCGGAAGACCGGCGCGCGCGCTTCCTTCACGTCGAGCCGATCGTGCACATCGTGCCGCCCGGTCGCGAGCCGCACCTCGCCGAGAGGGCCGGCGAGATCGCCGAGTACCAGTGGCAGGCGTGGGAAATGCTGGCCGGAACGCTCCTGCCGGAGCTCGGCGGAAGCCCCGAAGCGCTCGATCTCCTCGGCGTCAATTACTACCATAACTGCCAGTGGGAACTGCACGGCGGCTGGCTCGAGTGGCATCTCGACGACCCGCGCCGCGTCTCGCTGGCCTCGCTGCTGCGCAAGGCCTGGAAGCGCTTCGAGCGGCCCCTGCTCGTTTCAGAGACCAGCCACATCGGCACCGGCCGGGCGCGCTGGATGGAGCACATCGGACGCGAGCTCGCTTTTGCCCGACAAGCCGGCGTGCCGGTGATCGGCGCGTGCCTCTACCCGGTGATCGATCGGCCCGACTGGAACAACGCCGGGCACTGGCACAACAGCGGTCTGTGGGACATCGAGCCCGGCGCGGCGGGCGCGGCACCGCGCCGGAAGATGCACTTCGGATACGCGAAAAAGCTGTTGAGGGCCCAGCACCTCGTTTCTCAAACCCCTGTCTCGGAGACACCCATGCCGCACCTCATCGTCTTCTCCCACTTGCGCTGGAACTTCGTCTTCCAGCGGCCGCAGCACCTGCTGTCGCGGCTGGCACGGCACTACCACGTGGTGTTCGTCGAAGAGCCGCTGCATACCGGCGGCCCGGCATTCCTCGAGCGCACCATGCCGTCGCCGAACGTGGAGGTGCTGCGCGCTCACACCCCGGTCGAGGCCGGCGGCTTTCACGACGACCAGCTCTCGGCGCTGCAGCCGATGGTCGCGCGGTACCTCGCCGACAACGCGATCGACGACTACGTGGTCTGGTTCTACACGCCCATGGCGCTGCCGATGTTGGGTGTGCTCGAGCCGCGCGCCGTGGTCTACGACTGCATGGACGAGCTTTCCGCCTTCAAGAACGCGCCGCGGCAGATGCGCCAGCGCGAGAACGCGCTGCTCAAGAGCGCCGATCTGGTGCTGACCGGCGGCCCCCGGCTCTACGAGGCCAAACGCGGGCTCAATGCGAACGTCCTGTGCCTGCCGAGCGCCGTCGACGCGGCGCATTACTCCGCGAAGCGGGCGCTGGCCGACGAGGCGTCGGTGCGCCGGGCGGATGAAGTGCAGGGCGCCATCGGTCGGCCGCGGCTGGGCTTCTTCGGCGTGATCGACGAGCGGCTCGACATCGAGCTCATCGCCCGTGTGGCCGATGCCGACCCGCATTGGCAGGTCGTCATGGCCGGTCCGGTCGTGAAGATCGATCCTGACGCACTGCCACGCCGGCCCAACCTGCACTGGCTCGGCCAGCAGCCCTATGCGCTGCTGCCGCAGCTCGTTGCGCAGTGGGACGTGTGCCTCATGCCGTTCGCGCTCAACGAGTCGACCGAGTTCATCAGCCCGACCAAGACGCTCGAGTACATGGCCGCGGGCAAGCCGGTGGTCTCCACGCGCATCCACGACGTGGTGGCGATGTTCAATGAGGTCGTCGCCGTCGTCGACGGCCCGGCCGCCTTCATCGACGCGTGCCGTGCGGCCCTCGCCGACACACCGGCCGGTGCCGAAGGCCGCCGCCGCCGGATGAGCGAAACCGTGTCGCGGTTCTCGTGGGACGCGGCCGCGGAGACGGTGCATGCCGCCATCGAGGCGCTGCCCGCCAGCCGGGACTTGGCGTCTTCAACGGAGGGCTTGGCCGGCGCTCCGGCGCTCAAGCTGGCTTCGGCCGGCTGAGAGCGAGCGCCGGCCGAAGCCCGGCTCTCAGCCCTTGCGCGCGCGCTGGATCAACTGGTCGGCCACAGCCAGCGCCTGCGGAGCGCCGCCCGCCTGCCCCGGCGACGTGATGAAGCGGCCCGCCACGATCAGCATCGGCACGCTGTCGATCTTGTAGTCGGCCATCAACTTCTTCGCCCGGCTCACCGACGTGGCGACGGTGAACGACTTGAAGGCGGCCAGAAACTTGGCCGCATCGCCACCGTTCTTGCCAATGAACTCGGCGATGTCTTCGGGCTTCTCGAGGCGCAGCTTGTCGATGTGGATGGCGCGAAACAACTTCATCTGCATCTGGCCGACCATGCCCGTGCTCTCCAGCGCGTAGTACGTGCGCTGGAAGTTCTCGGCGTTCATGAGGAACGACACCGGAACGCGGCGAAACACGACGTCCGCCGGAAGCTGGCGCGCCCAGGCTTCCAGCGCCGGCTCAAAAGAGTTGCAATGCGGGCAGGCGTAAGAGAAGAACTCGAGCACCTCGATCTTGCCGGCCTCGCGCGCCGGCTGAGGCGGGTCGACGCGGGTGAAGTCCTTGCCTTCGACCGGGCCCGGCGCCTGGGCCCACGCCGGGCTGACCGCCCAGAGTCCCGTCCCGGCCAGACCGGAACCGAGGAATGCGGAAGAAAAACGGCGACGGTTCATGCTCATGCTCCTGAAAACGCTGCAGCAACGACTCGCGCCGACACGAAAGACTTCATTGGCGCCGACCGAAAGCTGCGTGGCCGGCATTGTCGGCCGCGCAGATCAGCGCGGCAGCACCTTGATGCGGATGGAGGCCACAACGAGGCCGCGCTCGTGAAGTTGTCGTTCGAGACGGGGCACGAGTTGGCGCAGTTTCGCCGCGACCGAGGCGTTCGCGCACAGCAGCGACCAACCTTCGTCGTCGGCCGGGCCGGCCTGCACATGCGCAGCGAGACCCGGCGGAATGACCTTCACCACGGCAGCGAACAAGGCCCTCGACCGGCGCAACCGGTCGGAGAGGCGAGCCAGCGGTTCGCTGGCGTCGAGTGCCTCGGCCAGCGTCAGCGGCTCGACGATGCCGGGCGCGGATCGGCGGCTCATCGGGCCAGTCTAGCGGCTGGGGCGGCCGGTTAAAATCATCGGTTGCCTGCGCAGGCCACCGACGCCGGCTTGCTTTTGAGGTTTCAGCCCGCACTTTTCGGCGACGGCGCGCCTCTCCTACCTCCAAACGCATGTTGCCCAAGCTCCTCACTTCGATATTCGGCAGCCGCAATGACCGGTTGCTGAAGCAGTACCGGCAGGTCGTCACGCGGGTCAACGTGCTCGAGAAGCAGTTCGAGACGCTCGGCGACGACGCCTTGCGCGCCAAGACCGACGAGTTCCGAGCTCGTGTCGCCGGCGGCGAGTCGCTCGACGACCTGCTGGCCGAAGCCTTCGCAGTGGTTCGCGAGGCGAGCAAACGCACGCTGAAGATGCGCCACTTCGACGTGCAGCTCATCGGCGGCATGGCCTTGCACGATGGCAAGATCGGCGAGATGCGCACCG
>CAXSEJ010000183.1:0-5533 GCA_964236395.1 uncultured Rhizobacter sp. | reverse complement strand
TGATCGGCTTCGCCGGGCCGCGCGTCATCGAGAACACCGTGCGCGAGAAGCTGCCGGAGGGCTTCCAGCGCGCCGAGTTCCTGGTCCAGACCGGTGCGGTCGACATGATCGTCGACCGGCGCGAGCTGCGCGGCCTCGTCGCGCGCCAGCTCGCGATGCTGCAGCGGCTGCCGAGCGACGCCGTCGCCTAGGTCGGGGCGGCGGCGATTCCCAGCAGCCTGGCCGACTGGCTCGCGCACTGCGAGCGGCTGCACCCGAAGACGATCGAGCTCACGCTCGATCGGGTGCGCACTGTCAAGGATCGGCTCGACATCCGCTTCGACGTGCCGGTGGTCGTCGTCGGCGGCACCAACGGCAAGGGCTCGACCTGCGCCATGCTCGAAAGCGTCGCGCTCGCCGCCGGCTACCGCGTCGGCCTGCACACGAGCCCGCACCTCGTGCGGTTCGAGGAGCGCTGCCGCATCGGCGGCAAGATGGTCGATGCTTCGGTCCTGCTGCCGCACTTCGCCGCGGTCGAGGAGGCGCGTGGCGACGTCAGCCTCACCTACTTCGAGTTCACGCTGCTCGTTTTCTGCCGCCTGTTCGGGGCCAGCGCCCTCGACCTGGTCATCCTCGAAGTCGGGCTCGGCGGCCGCTTCGATGCGGTCAACGCGTTCGACTCCGACTGCGCGGTCATCACCAGCATCGACATCGACCATGCCGAGTTCCTCGGCCCGGACCGCGAGTCGATCGGGCGCGAGAAGGCGGGCATCCTGCGAGCGGGCAAGCCCGGCGTGCTGTGCGATCCGATGCCGCCGCGCAGCGTGCTCGACGAGGCAGCCCGCATCGGCTGCGACCTGCGCCGGGCCGGCGTCGACTTCAACACCGCCGGCGACCGCCAGCAGTGGAGCTGGCGCGGCCGCGAAACGCGCTACGCCGGCCTCGGCTACCCAGCCCTGCGCGGCGCCAACCAGCTGCTCAACGCCGCCGGTGCCCTGGCCGCGTTCGAGGCGCTGCGCGACCGGCTGCCGGTGAGCGCGCAGGCCGTCCGGTCCGGGCTGGCGACGGTCGAGCTGCCGGGCCGATTCCAGGTCATCGCCGGCCAGCCGACGCTGGTGCTCGACGTGGCGCACAACCCGCACGCCGTCGCCGCCCTGGCGCAGAACCTCGACCAGATGGGCTTCTTCCCGCGCACGCACGCCGTGTTCGGTGCCATGCGCGACAAGGACATCGACGCCATCCTCGCCCGCGTGGCGCCGCTCGTCGATGCCTGGCACTTCACCGACCTGCCGACGGCGCGCGCGGCGACGGCGGAGGAGCTCGGCGCGCGCTTCGCCGCCCTCGGCGCGGCCGGACGCGGTGCACCCGTCGCGACCCACGCCGACCCGGCCTCGGCACTGGCCGCGGCGATGGTCGGGGCCGACCCCGCTGATAGAATCGTGGTCTTCGGTTCGTTCTACACGGTCGGTGGCGTCCTCGCGCACGGCCTGCCGCAACGAGCAAGCAGGCACAGTGCCTGATCGGCCGGTTTCGATGTTCAAGCAGAAGAGCGAAACGCCCGCCCCGACCCCCCTTTCCGAACCGGCCGATGCCGTTCAGCAGGCGCGCACACGCGCCCGCCACCGGCTCATCGGCGCCGTCGTGCTGCTTGCCATCGGCATCATCGGTTTCCCGCTCGTCTTCGAGACGCAACCGCGGCCGATCCCCGTCGACATCCCGATCGAGATCCCGCGCCGCGATGCGATGCCGCCGCTGGCCATGCCATCGGCGCCGGTCGCCGTGGCTGCGGCGTCTTCGCCGGCGCCACGCCGCGCGGAGGCCGTGGCCACCGAGTCGGCCGGCGACGCCGGGCGCGACGTGACGCCGTCGGCCCGCCCGGCGTCGACAGCGGCTGTCGCGGCAGCGCGCGCGACCGAGCCCAGCCGACGGGCCGTGGCCGCCTCGGCGGCTTCGTCGTCGCCCGTTGTCGCACGCGCCGCGGTTGCATCATCGCCATCCAGCGCCGAGGGCGAGCGGGCGCGGGCGCTGCTCGAAGGCCGCTCCGCGCCGGCGTCCGCGAGCGAGTCCCACCGCTTCGTCGTCCAGGTCGGCGCCTTCGCCGATGCCGACGCCGCCCGCGAGGCGCGCAAGCAGGTCGAAAGGCTCGGCCTCAAGACGTACACGCAGGTCGCGCAGACGGCGTCGGGCAGCCGCATCCGGGTTCGCGTCGGGCCGTTCTCGACCCGCGCCGAGGCCGAGGCGGCGGTGGCCAGGGCCAAGGCGGCGAGCGTCGTCGCCGTCGTGCTCGTGCTGTGACGGCGTGGCATGGCCTTTCCGGATTTCGGATGGATCGACGTGGCGATGCTGGCGCTCGTCGTCGTGTCGGCTCTGGTCGGCGTGGCGCGCGGATTCACCTTCGAGGTCCTGTCGCTGGCAGGTTGGTTCGCCGCCTGGTTCGGCGCCGTCTGGGTCGGGCCGCTCCTGGCGGCTTATCTCCCGATCGGCGAACCGGGCTCCGCCTTGAATCGCGGTGTCGCGTACGCATGTGCCTTCATCGCCGTGCTCGTGGTTTGGCGATTGGCGGCACGCGCCGTTTCCTCGTCGATCGCCGCCACGCCGCTTCGGCCGCTCGACCGGCTGTTCGGTGCGGTGTTCGGCGCGGCGCGGGCGCTGGTCGTGCTGCTGGCGCTCGCGACGGTGCTGAACTACACGCCGGCCGGGCGCCTGCAGGCGTGGCAGGAGTCGGTCGGCGCCGTCTGGTTGAATGCCGTGCTGGCGGCGCTCTTGCCCGCCTTGACCTCCGACGAACCGGAGCCGGTGCGGATCGACAGCGTGTAAGCCGGTTGCCGGCCTGAAAGACAACCGAGGATCGGAACATGTGCGGAATCGTCGGAGTGATCTCGAAGGCGCCGGTCAACCAGCTGATCTACGACGCGCTGCTCCTGCTGCAGCACCGCGGTCAGGACGCGGCCGGCATCGTCACCATGCAGGGCACCAAGTGCTTCATGCAGAAGGCGCGCGGCATGGTGCGCGACGTATTTCGCACCCGCAACATGCGGGCGCTGCCCGGCAGCGTCGGCCTCGGCCAGGTGCGCTACCCGACGGCGGGCAACGCCTACAGCGAGGAGGAGGCGCAGCCGTTCTACGTGAACGCGCCCTACGGCATCGTGCTCGTCCACAACGGCAACCTCACCAACGCCGCCGAGCTGAAGCAGGAGCTGTTCGACGTCGACCGTCGCCACATCAACACGACCAGCGACACCGAGGTGCTCATCAACGTGCTGGCGCACGAGCTCGAGCGTGCCGCCGGGCAGTGGGAGCTGAGCAGCGACGACGTGTTCAAGGCGGTCGCGGCGGTGCACCGGCGCATCAAGGGGTCGTACGCGGTCGTGGCGCTGATCGCCGGCCAGGGCTTGCTCGCCTTCCGCGACCCGTTCGGCATCCGGCCGCTCTGCTTCGGCGAAGGCGAGGGGCCGAAGGGCCGCGAGGTGATGGTGGCGAGCGAATCGGTCGCGATCGTCGGCACCGGCCATGCGCTGATGCGCGACGTGGCTCCAGGTGAGGCGATCTTCATCGACCTGGAAGGCAAGGTGCACTCGCGCCAGTGTGCCGACCAGCCGAGCCTGAACCCGTGCATGTTCGAGTACGTCTACCTCGCCCGCCCCGACTCCATCATGGACGGCGTGTCGGTCTACCAGGCGCGCCTGAACCTCGGCGAGACGCTGGCCCAGCGCCTCATCTCCACCATGCCGCCGAGCGAGATCGACGTCGTGATCCCCATCCCGGAGTCGAGCCGGCCGTCGGCGATGCAGCTGGCGCAAAAGATCGGCAAGCCGTACCGCGAAGGTTTCGTGAAGAACCGCTACGTCGGCCGCACCTTCATCATGCCGGGGCAGGGCGTGCGCAAGAAGTCGGTGCGCCAGAAGCTCAACGCGATCGAGGTCGAGTTCAAGGGCCGCAACGTGCTCCTCGTCGACGACTCGATCGTGCGCGGCACGACGAGCAAGGAGATCGTGCAGATGGCGCGCGACGCCGGCGCCAGGAAGGTCTACCTCGCCTCGGCCGCACCGCCGGTGCGCTTTCCCAACGTCTACGGCATCGACATGCCGACGAGCACCGAGCTCGTCGCGCACGGCCGCAGCGTCGAGGAAATCCGCCGCTTCATCGGCGCCGACGCGCTTGTCTACCAGGAGGTGGCGGCGATGAAGCGCGTGGTGCGCGCCCTCAACCCGAAGCTCGAGGGCTTCGAGGCGTCGTGCTTCGACGGCGTCTACATCACCGGCGACGTGAGCGCGGCCGACGTCGCCACGCTGGCCGCCCAGCGCCACGGCCAGGCCGACGAAGAGGAGGCCGCGGCCGACCGCGGTCCGCTCACCCTGCAGAACGCGGCGCCCGCCCCCGCATGATGGCCGGCGCGAAGATCCCCCGCGTCGACCTGCCCGAGGGCCTGCATCTCGACACGCTTGCCGTACGCGAAGGCCTGCCGCCGAGCGCCTGGGGCGAGAACTCGGAAGCGCTGTTCCTGACCAGCAGCTTCGTCCAGCCCGACGCCGCGACCGCCGCCGCCCGCTTCGCCAACGAGGAAGAGGCGTTCATCTACTCGCGCTTCACCAACCCGACGGTGACGATGATGGAGCGCCGGCTGGCCGCTCTCGAAGGCACGACCGGCTGCATCGGCACGGCCAGCGGCATGGCGGCGATCCTCATGCTCGTGATGGCGCTGCTGAAGAGCGGCGACCACGTCGTCTGCTCGCAGAGCGTGTTCGGCTCCACCATCAAGCTGTTTGTCGACTTCGCCAAGTTCGGCGTCGAGACCAGCTTCGTGTCGCAGACCGACGTCGATGCATGGCGCGCGGCCATGCGGCCCAACACGAAGCTGCTCTTCGCCGAGACGCCGACCAACCCTCTCACCGAGGTGTGCGACATCGCCGCGCTCGCCGAAATCGCCCACGCGCGCGATGCGCTGCTCGCCGTCGACAACTGCTTCTGCTCGCCGGCCCTGCAGCGCCCCGCCGCGCTGGGCGCCGACATCGTCATGCACTCCGGCACCAAGTACCTCGACGGCCAGGGCCGCGTCATCGCGGGCGCCCTGTGCGCGCCCGCCGAGCTCGTCGACGCCAGGTTCGTGCCGGTGATGCGCAGCGCCGGCATGAGCCTCTCGCCGTTCAACGCCTGGGTCGTGCTCAAGGGGCTCGAGACGCTCTCGATCCGCATGCAGGCGCAGAGCGCACGAGCGTTGGCGCTGGCGCAGTGGCTCGAGCAGCAGGCCAGCGTCGAGCGCGTGTACTACCCTGGCCTCGAATCGCATCCGCAGCACCGGCTGGCGATGGCGCAGCAGTCGGGCGTCGGCGGGGCGGTGGTCTCGTTCGTCGTGCGCGGCGGTCGGCCCGCCGCGTTCTCGGTCATCGACGCGACCAAGGTCTGCTCCATCACCACCAACCTCGGCGACACCAAGACGACGATCTCGCACCCGGCCAGCACGTCGCACGGCCGCCTCAGCGACGCGCAGCGCGCCGCGGCAGGCATCACGCAGGGGATGATCCGCGTGGCCATGGGGCTCGACGCCGTCGAAGAC
>CAXSEJ010000182.1:0-5548 GCA_964236395.1 uncultured Rhizobacter sp. | reverse complement strand
AGTCGATCGGCGGGGTCGGAAAGTAACCGCCCTTGACCGTCGGCCGGTAGCCGGAGTTGCCGTGCTCGTATTCCTTGCCCGTGTTCCAGGACGCCTCTTCCGACTCGATCTTGACGAAGCAGCCCGACATGTCGACCTGCCAGCGCACGCTGTCGAAGATGAAGAACTCGGGCTCGGGGCCGAAGAAGGCGGCGTCGCCGAGGCCCGAGGCCTTCATGTAGGCCTCGGCGCGCTTGGCCAGCGAGCGCGGGTCGCGCTCGTAGGGCTTGCCGTCGCCCGGCTCGACCACGTCGCACGTGAGGATGAGCGTCGGCTCTTCGAAGAATGGGTCGATGTTGGCCGTGTTCGGATCCGGCATGAGCTGCATGTCGGAGGCTTCGATGCCCTTCCAGCCGGCGATCGACGAGCCGTCGAAGGCATGGCCGTCGGTGAACTTGTCTTCGCTGAACGCCGAGATCGGCACGGTGACGTGCTGCTCCTTGCCGCGGGTATCGGTGAAGCGGAAGTCGATGAACTTGACTTCGCTTTCCTTCACCATGTTCATCACGTCAGCGACGGTCTTGGCCATCAGTCTTTTCTCCAGGGGTTCGAATTCGAGAGGTTGGGCCGGTGTGCGGTCCGGCACGAAAAGTTAGCAGTAAGCATGCCACTCGAGCAGTGAAGCGGGTGGAATCGGCAGCGCAAGGCGGCGCACCACGATAGTCCCACTATCGCACCAACTCGGGGCCGACAACCGCCCCGAGCGACGCCAGCCCGTCCTTCATGCGGGCGTAAGCCTGGCTCAGGACGCGCTCGTCGCCCTTCACGCCGAGCTCGATGTGGCGGCCATATTGCGGGTGGTCGACGCTGGGCAGGCTGAACACCTTGACGCCCGCGAACTCGGCTTCGATCGCCTGCATCAGCGGCGTCAGCGTCGCCTCCATCCCACCCTGCACGATCACGGAGCGCTCGCGCACCTGCCGGGCGGCGTGCAGGTGGGCATAGTGCGTGTCGAGCACCCACTCGATCATCGGCCAGGCCATCACCGGAAACCCCGGCACGAAGAACACGCCGGCCTCGCCCTGCGGCCGGCTGCGCACGAAGAAGCCGGCGATCCGGTTGTACGGGTTCGGGATGATCTCGGCGCCTTCCGGGAACACGGCCATCTCGAGACGGTGCCGGTTGTCCTCCCGGTCGGGATCGAACGGCTTGCCCTGCTCCAGCGCCTGCTCCTTCATGCGCTCGACGACGCAATCGCGCGCCTGCGGATGCAGCGCGAGCGGCACGCCGAGCGCCGCGGCGGCGCACTGGCGCGTGTGATCGTCGGGCGTGGCGCCGATGCCGCCGCAGGAGAACACGACGTCGCCGCTCGCGAAGGCATCTGCCAGGTCGGCGCGGATGCGCGCCGGCTCGTCGCCGACCAGGCGCATCCACGAAAGGGCGAGGCCGCGCTCGTCGAGCAGCTCGATCACCTTGGCCAGGTGCTTGTCGGCACGTTTTCCCGAGAGGATCTCGTCGCCGACGATGATCAAGCCGAAGTTCATGGGCGGGGTTCCAGTTGGCTGGGTGCCGGGTCGGCGCGCAATCGCACGAGCTCGGCAAGAAGGTAGTGGGCGAACCACGGGAAGAGAACGCGAAGACGAGCGTGTACGGCCAGATCGAGTGTAGGAGTCGCTCGTCGCCGGACCGTTTTTGTCGTCTGCCGCCAGGCCTGCGCGGGTGCGGTGCCAACTGGTGACGATTTCGCCGTGACAGAGGGCGAACGGCCGCTTTTCAACGCTTGGCCGACGCACCCCGTCCCTAGAATTTGGCCATGGTCCTGCATCCATCGACACTCTTCGTCGTCTCCGCGTGCGCCCTGTTGCTGGCAAGCGGCGCCTCCGCGTCGGTCGGCCTGGGGCAGAGCGCGCGCCGCGGCGCCGTCTGGTGGGTGGCAGCCAACGGCCTCCTCGTCGCCTCGCTCGCCCTGCGCTCGTTCGGCCATCGCCACGACTGGACCGCGCCGCTCGCCGACGTGCTGGTGCTGCAGTGGCCGATCGCCCTGCTCGCCGGTGTGCGCCGCTTCTGCTCGCGCGGCGCGTCGCCCGTGCCGGCCTGGGCCGACGGTGCGGTGCTGGCGGTCGGCACGCTGGCTTCGGTGGGCACCTGGCTCGCGCCGTTCGGGCTCGCCTCCGCCGAGCAGGTGTTCGCGGTGGCGATGCTCGTCGTCACTGTCTATGCCGTGGTTGCGGTTGCCCGGCTCGAGGACTTCGCGACCACATCGAGCCTCAAGCGCCTGCTCGTCGGGCTCGCCGTCAGCGCCGGCGTTCAGGCGGCCTGGCTGACGGTGGCGTTCTCGTCGTATCCCGTCGCCGTCGCCGCCGCCGACGTCGGTTTGGTCGCTTCGCTGGCGACGGCCGCCCTCGCCCTGCTCGCGAGCCAGCTCGCGCTGGCCATGAGTCACGAAAGGCAGATCGCCCATTTGCGCGCCTCCCAGCGCAAGCTCCGCCACCTCGTCGACGTCGACGCGCTGACCAGGCTGCCCAACCGCCGCCACTTCCACGAGCTCGCCGAGCGCGCCATCAAGGTCGCGCCGGAAACGGCGACCGTGCTGGTGATGGACGTCGATCAGCTGCGCAAGGTCAACGAGCTGCTCGGCCACGCCAACGGCGACGAGGCGCTGCGCCAGATCGGCACCGCACTGCGCGAGACGCTTCGCCGCCGCGACGTCGCCGGCCGGCTCGGCGGCGACGAGTTCGGCGTGGTGCTGCCGCGCACGCGTGCCGCCGACGCGGCCAATGTCGTGGCCCGCATCAATGCCCGCCTCGACGACCGCCAGGTCGCGCCGCGCATCGCCCGCGTCGCGCTCAACGTCGGCACGACGCAAATGGCCGTCGGCGAGACCCTCGCCGATGCGCTGCGGCGGGCCGAGATCGCGCTCACCCTCGCACGCGACGAGTCACGGCGGCTGGCCGAGCAGAAGACGGTGATCGTGGCCGAGGCCGGCGCCATGAAGGCGGCCTCGACGCGCGCTTCCCAACACGCGGCGCTCAACGCCATTGCCGTCGGCGAAGTCTCCTTCGGCAGCGCCACGTCGTAGGCGGCGCCGCCGTCAAGGCGTGCGCAGGTGCCAGGCGCGCGGCCGGGTGAAGGCCTGGATGCCGTAGCTCGAAAGCGTGACGCCGACGCCCGACTCGCCATGGCCCGACCACGGCAGCCTCGGGCTGACGCGGTCGCAGCAGTTCCAGTACACGCTGCCGGCATTCACCCGCGCGAGCACCTTGCCGGCGCGCTCGCGGCTGGCCGTGAACATGCCCGCCGTGAGGCCGTAGCGCGTGTCGTTCATCAGCGCCAGCGCTTCCTCGTCGCCCGCCACCTTCTGGATGCCGATGACCGGGCCGAAGCTCTCGTCCTGCATCAGCGCCATGGTGTGGTCGACGTTGGTGAGCACCGTCGGCTCGAACCAGGCGCCGGGCCGGTCGATGCGGTGGCCGCCGGCGCGAAGCGTCGCCCCCTTGGCGATGGCGTCGTCGACCTGCGACTGCAGCACCTCGACCTGTGGCGCCCGGGTGAGCGGGCCGATGTAGGTGCCGTCGGCCATCGGGTCGCCGACCTTGAAGCCGCGCACGGTGGCGAGGAAGTGCTCGACGAAGGCGTCGTGCAGCGCGGCGTGCACGTAGATGCGCTCGACCGAGCAGCAGCTCTGGCCGGTGTTGTACATGGCGCCGTCGGCGAGCGACTCGGCGGCGATCTTCGCGTCGGCGTCGTCGGCAACATAGGTCGGGTCCTTGCCCCCGAGCTCGAGCTGCAGCCGCACCATGCGCGAGCCCATCGCCGCGGCGATCTTCGCGCCGGTGCTCGCCGAGCCGGTGAAGAACACACCGTCGACCTTCTGCTGGAGCAGCGCGGCGCCGACGTCGCCTCCGCCGACGACGGTGATGAACACGTCTTCCGGCACGCCGGCGGCGTGCAGCAGGCGGGCGATGTGCTGCCCCGTCAAGGTCGCGAACTCCGAGGGCTTGTAGAGCACCGCGTTACCCGTGAGCAGCGCCGGCACGAAGACGTTGCCGCCGACGAAGTAGGGGTAGTTCCAGGCCGAGATGTTGGCGACGACGCCGAGCGGGTCGTGGTCGATGCGCTCGGTCATGGCGGCGTCGCTGAACACCGTCTCGGCTCGAGTCGCCGCACCCACGTGCTCGAGGAAGAAATCGATGCGGGCGAGGAAGCCGTTGAGCTCGTTGCGCGACTGCGCCAGCGGCTTGCCGACCTCCTGGGTCAGCGTCCTGGCGAGCGCTTCGAGCTCGCCTTCGACGCCGGCGCGAAAGCGCCCGATGCAGGTCTGCCGCTCGCCAAGCTGGCGCGCGGCCCAGGCCGGCTGCGTGGCACGCGCCCGGGCGGCCTTCGCGGCGACGCTGGCGGCGTCGTCGCAGGGCAGCTCGGCGAGCATGGCGCCGTCGGCCGGATTCGTGATGGTCAGGGTGGTCATGGGCGTCGGGCGGCGCGGGCCGCGTTCAGGAAGTCGTCGAGCAGCGGCCGGTCGTCGAGCGTGCCTTCGCCGCTGCGGTGGAATTCGGGGTGCCATTGCACCGCGGCCATGTACGAGCCGCCCGGTCGGCGGATGGCCTCGATCATGCCGTCGGCCGGGCAGCGCGCCTCGACGACGAGGCCGGGGCCCAGGTTCTTGATCGCCTGGTGGTGCACGCTGTTGACCACCGTCGTCGGCGTGCCCTCGAAGATCTCGCCCAGGCGCGAGCCGGCCTCGAAGGCGAGCGGGTGCAGGTTGCGGTCGTAGAGCCCGGCGTCGCGGTGGCGCACGTCGCCCGGGCGCAGCGTGTCGATGTCCTGGTACAGCGTGCCGCCGTGCGCGACGTTCATGACCTGCAGGCCGCGGCAGACGCCGAGCACCGGCTTGCCTTCCTGCTCGAAAGCGCGCAGCAGCGCCATCTCGTACTCGTCGCGGACGCGGTCGCCGTGCCACCTGTCGTGCAACGCCGTCTCGCCGTAGCTGCCCGGCCACATGTCGGAGCCGCCTTCGAGAACGAGCGCGTCGAGCCAGCCGGCGTAGTCGTGCAGCGCCGCGTCGCCCTTTTGCGTGTCGCCGGTCGGGCACGGGATCATGACGGCGAGCGCGCCGGTCGACATGACCCAGTGCGCGATCGACTGCTCGACGTACTGCAGCGTCTTGCCGGTGAAGATCGGCCGGGCGACGTCGGAGTGGAAGAAGCAGGCGGAGATGCCGACCTTGACGCGGCTCGTCGAGCTCACATGGCCTCCTCGAACAGGCGCTGGAAGTCCTCCGCGCTGACGGGCTGCGGGTTGGTCTGGTGGCAAATATCGGCCGTGGCGATCTCGACCATGCGCGGAATGTGCTCCGGTTTCACACCGGCGGCCGAGAGGCTGGGCGCGATGCCGAGGGTCTGCTTCAGCTGCTTCAGCCAGGCCAGGAACTCCGCCGCGCCGCCACCGACACCGACCACATGGGCGAGCTCCTCGAACTTCTTCGGCGCGGCGCCGGCGTTCCAGGTCAGCACGGTCTCGATCATCAGCGCGTTGGCGAGGCCGTGGTGCATGTCGCACACCGTGCCGAGCG
>CAXSEJ010000181.1:0-5564 GCA_964236395.1 uncultured Rhizobacter sp. | reverse complement strand
ACGTCACCAACCGCGGCTCGAACAAGATCCACGGCGCGGAAAAGGGCATGGGCTCGGTCTCGGTGCTCGACTTCGCGACCCGCACCGTCGACGTCACCTGGCCGATTCCCGGCGGCGGCAGCCCCGACATGGGCAACGTCAGCGCCGACGGCAAGTGGCTGTGGCTGTCCGGCCGCTACGACAACGTCGTCTACGCCTTCGACACCGCGAGCGGCGCGGTGAAGGTCATCCCGGTGGGCACCGAGCCGCACGGCCTCACCGTGTGGCCGCAGCCCGGCCGCTACTCGCTCGGCCACACCGGGAACATGCGCTGATCGCCGTGCGGCGCCTGCGCGTGCCGGGCCGCGACGACGCCGGGCCACGCCGGCCAGGGCGGCGAGACCGGCCCCGGCGGCGGGCACGCTGATCGCCAGAGCGATCGCATGGCGACTCCCGACGACTTTCGCGAGCGAACTGCGCTGCCTCGTGCCCGTCGTCAAGTAGGACCGCCGGGAAACGCCTCGTTCTGGTCGAGGAAGTGCGCCGTTACAAAGGAGTGAACGATGAATTCGGTACTGGTCGGAATGTTCGATAGTCAGGCGCAGGCCCAGGCGGCTCGCACCCAGTTGATCTCGGCAGGCTTTGCGGCAAGCGCGGTCAGCCTCACCGGGGGCGGCGGCGCCACCGGGTCGCCGGCCGGCACGGCCACCGACGACCGCGAGCATGAAGGCGGCATCGCCCACTTCTTTCGCACGCTGTTCGGCGGCGACGACGACGAGGACACGACTCGCCGCTACGACCGCGACGAGTACGGCAGCACGTACCAGGAAGCATTCCGGCGCGGCTCCTACGGTGTGGCCGTCACCGCCCAGAGCGACGACGAGGCGTCGCGTGCCGAGGACGTGCTGAACGCGGCCGGCGCCGTCGACATCGACGAGCGCTCGGAGCAGTGGCGCAGCGAGGGCTGGACCGGAGGCCGGACCGGCGCCTACGCGGCCGGCGCCACGGCGGCGACCGGGCTTGAAGGCACGCAGAAGCTGCAGGAGATGGAAGAGGAGCTGAAGGTCGGCAAGCGCGCGGTGGCCCGTGGCGGCGTGCGGGTCTTCAGCCGGATGGTCGAAGTGCCGGTCGAGGAGTCGGTGCGGCTGCGCGAAGAGCATGCCGACATCCAGCGCCGCGCCGTCGACCGGCCGGCCACGGCGGCCGACTTCGAGGCCTTCAAGGAGGGCAGCGTCGAGGTGCGCGAGATGGCCGAGGAGGCGGTGGTGAGCAAGACCGCCCGCGTCGTCGGTGAAGTCGAGGTCGGCAAGCAGGTGACCGAGCGCGAGGAAACCGTGCGAGACACCGTGCGCAAGACGACGGTCGACGTCGAACAGCTCGGCGAGACGGGCCGCACTGGCGGAACAACGGGCACGGCGAGCACGGCGGGCACGGCGGGCACGGACAAGACCGGCACCCGGAGCACCGGCACATCGATCGACCTCGACGGCCGGACCATCTGACGCTTCGCCCCTCCACTCACGAAAGCACCTCATGGACAACCCCGAATTTCAACAGAGCCTGACATCGGGTCAGTCGCCGCTCGACGGCGTGACCACCTCCGCCGGCGAAATGACCGACCAGGCAGTGCAGCTCTTTCGCGACTCGACGCAGCAGCTGCGCGAGCGCGCGCTGGCCGCCCAGGAAATGGCGGTCGCCTATGCCCGTGACGAGCCGATGAAGGCCTTGCTCGTCGCCGCCGCCACCGGCGCGCTGCTCATGGGCCTGGTCAGCCTCATGGGCCGCTCCGGCGACTAGCCGCCATGAAGATCCACCCGCTGCTTCGGCTGGTCGTGAGCCAGCCGCACCTGATCGGCGACCACCTGCAAGCCTACATTGAGCTGCTTCGCGCCGAGGCCGCCAAGCTCTCCAGTGCGCTCATCGTGCGCATCGGCCTGCTGGCCGGTGCGGCCGTGCTTGCGCTGCTCGGCATCCTGCTCGTCGGCGTCGCCCTGCTGCTTCGCGCCACGGTGCCCTCGATCGACTACCCCGCCGGCTGGGCGCTGGTCGTCGTGCCGCTGGTGCCA
The DNA here is from genome assembly GCA_964236395.1 of uncultured Rhizobacter sp. Classification (GTDB taxonomy): domain Bacteria; phylum Pseudomonadota; class Gammaproteobacteria; order Burkholderiales; family Burkholderiaceae_C; genus Schlegelella_A. The sequence continues at coordinate 3,519 of CAXSEJ010000181.1, read as the reverse complement.
CTGGCGGCGGCAGCAGTCATGGTGATGATCGCCCGCTCCAAGCCCATCGACAGCGGCCTGTCCACCCTGAAGCAGCAGATGAACGCCGACAAGGAGATGCTGCGCGAGGCGAGTGCGCCATGAGCGACATGTCGGTCACCGAGAAAGAGCACGCCGCCATCGCCCGTTTGTCTGGATCGCGCCAGTATTTGCGCGAGGTGCTGCACGGCCTTGCCCATCCGCCGCGGCATCCGTTGTCGTTGAAGAACGGTGTCTCCGGCGTGGCCGACGAGCTGCTGTCGCGCGCCCGCAGCCTGCCCGGGACGGCGCTCCTGATGAACGCGGTCAGCCGGGCCTGGCAACGCCACCCGGCCCGGCCTGCCGTCGAAAGCACGCTGGCCCGCTATCGGCCTGCGCTCGAGCGCAAGGCGCGCAAGCAACCGATCGCGATGCTCGGCCTGGCCTTCGGCGTCGGCGCGCTGCTCTGGCTGGCGCGGCCCTGGCGCCTGATGCTGCGGCCGAAGGTGGTTGCCAAGCTCGTGCCGGCGGTCTTCAAGCACGTGACGGGCAAGAACGTCACCGGAAAGAACGCCGGGCCGACACGCTCCGGCCGCTGAGCAACGCTCGGCCGCTTAGGCGCCGGCAGGCGGGCCGGCTATAAGGCCGTCGATGCAGCCCTGGAAGTTCGCGCCCGCCTACGAATTGCCCTCGTGGCCCTTCGTCGCCCCGCCCGAGCTGGGCGCCGAGCGTCGCTCGCGCCACCCGGTGGTCATCGCGGGCGGCGGCCTGGCCGGTCTGACGCTGGCGTGCGACCTGGCCCGGCGCGGCGTCGCCGTCGTGCTGCTCGACGAGGACGACACCGTGGGCGTGCGCGGCGCTTCGTCGCGCGGCATCTGCTATGCGCAGAAGAGCCTCGAGTCGTTCGACCGGCTCGGCCTGTACGAGCGCATCCGCGCCAAAGGGGTCACCTGGTCGGTGGGGCGCACGTTCTCCGGTGCCGAGCAGGTCTACCACTTCGACCTCGACGACGACAGCCTCTCCGAGCAGCCGCCGTTCATCAACCTGCAGCAGTTCTACCTGGAGTGGTTCCTGGTCGAGCGCATCGTGGCGCTCGATGCCCGGGCCGTGCGCTGGAAAAGCAGCGTGGCGTCGATCGAGAACCATCCGGACCACGTCGTCGTGCACGTCGAAACGCCGGCCGGCGGCTATGCCATCGAAGCCGAGTGGTTCGTCGACGCGAGCGGCGCCAACAGCCGGATCCGCTCGGGCCTGGGCCTCGAGGTGAACGCCTCGCGCGGCACCGACCGCTGGTGCATCACCGACGTGCGCTTCAGGCAGCCGTTCGCGGCCGAGCGCTGGACCTGGGTCGATGCGCCGTTCAACGAGGGCCGCGCCGTCTGGCAGCACCTGATGGCCGACGACGTCTGGCGGCTCGACTACCAGATGAGCGAAGACGCCGACCCGGAATCGATCAGCCGGCCCGAAGTCGCCGGCGAGCGCCTGCGCGCCCAGCTCGGCCCCGACGTCGAGTTCGAGTTCGTCTGGATCGGCCCGTATCAGTACCGCGCCCACCTGCTCGAGCAGTTCACCGTGGGCCGCACGATCTTCATCGGCGACGCGGCCCATGTCGTCTCGCCGTTCGGCGCGCGCGGCGGCAACAACGGCATCCAGGACGCGGTCAACCTCGGCTGGAAACTGGCGCTGGTGCTGCAGGGCGGGGCCGGCACGGCGCTGATCGACAGCTACCAGGCCGAGCGGCATCCGGCGGCGGTCGAGAACCTGCGCGTCACCAGCCGGACCACGCGCTTTCTCGCCCCACGCAACCCGGCCGAGCGGCGCATCCGCCAGGCCGTGCTCGACCTGGCGCGCACGCACGCCTTCGCCCGCAAGCTGGCCAACACCGGCCGCATGGCGCAGGCCAACGACTACCCGCCGTCGCCGTGGGCGAAGGGCGGCGCCCGCTCGCTGCAGAACGTCGCCTTCGACGGCACCACCGTCATGCGCCTGCTTGCCGACGGCACGCGCTTCCTCGGCCTCTGGATCGGCAGTGCCGACGACGCCGGCCTGGCGGCGCTGCTGCCGCTCACGGCGCGCTGGCCGCTGCTGCTGCGCGCCGTCGCGGCCCGCACGCCGCTGGCCGATCACCTGCAGGCCGCGCCGGGTGCGCTGGTGCTGGTGCGGCCCGATGCCTACATCGCCGCGACCCTCGCCGCCGCCACGCCGGGGCGCGTGGCCGAGGCGCTGGGCGCGGCCCTGTCGGCCGAGGCCGCCGCATGAACAGCGAGCCCGCGATCACCGACCCGGACGGCTTCTACGAGGCCTGGCTCGACGCCCACCACGGCCTCGACGAGGCCGCCAGCGCCGACCTGAACGCACGCCTCGTGCTGCTCCTCGCCAACCAGGTCGGCGACACCGAAGTGCTGCGCGAGTGCATCGCCGCGGCGCTGGCCGCCCGCCGGTCCTAGCGCTGCGTCGACCGCTGCCTGGTGCCGATGCCGGTCGCAGCCGATTAAGCGGGGCTCACGGCAGGACCGACCTCGGCGCGGTCGAGCGGCCACAGCCACGCCGCGCCACGAACGCCCGACGAGTCGCCGTGCCGGGCGCGACGCAGCGGCGTGCCGACCCGGTCGGCGAAAACATGCGGTGCCATGAGGGCCGGCACGCGCTCGTAGACGGCGTCGATGTTCGACAGGCCGCCACCCAGAACGATGACGTCGGGGTCGAGCAGGTTGACGACCGAGGCCAGCGCACGGGCCAGGCTCTCGTGAAAGCGTGCCATCGTCCGGCCCGCGCCCTCGTCGCCGGCGTCGGCCAGCTTCACGACGGCGCGCGCGTCGAGGGAGCCGCCGTGGCGCCGGGCATGGCCGGCGGCGAGCGCCGGGCCGGACACGACGGTCTCGATGCAGCCGAAGCGGCCGCACCAGCAGCGCAGCGGCGGCAGCTCGTCGGCGTCTGCGCTGCCGTCGCGCCGGGGCGGCATGGCGTTGTGCCCCCATTCGCCGGCGATGCGGTTGTGCCCGGTCCACAGGCGCTGGCCGACGACGATGCCGCCGCCGACGCCGGTGCCGAGGATCACGCCGAAGACCACGTGGCCGCCGGCGCCGGCGCCGTCGACCGCTTCGGACAGCGCAAAGCAGTCGGCGTCGTTGGCGGTGCGCACCTCGCGGCCGAGCGCCGCGGCGATGTCGGCCGCGAAAGGGCGCCCGTTGAGCGCCAGCGAGTTCGAGTTGCGCAACAGGCCGGTGACGGGGGACACCGAGCCGGGCGTGCCGATGCCGATGCTGGTGCTGGCGCTGGCGCTGATGCTGGCGCCGCTCGCCTGCTCGAGGCCGAGGACCAGGCCGCGCACGGCCGCGACGACGCCGTCGTAGCCGGACGGCGTCGCCACGCGCTCGCGCTGCAGCTCCCGGCCTGCCGGGTCGAGCGCCACCGCCTCGATCTTCGTGCCGCCGAGGTCGACGCCGATGCGGATCATTGCGGTGGCGCCTCGCGTCGGTCGCCGAGAGCGCGGTAGAAGAAGGTCGTGTCGCACGACCCGCC
>CAXSEJ010000180.1:0-5608 GCA_964236395.1 uncultured Rhizobacter sp. | reverse complement strand
GCGCCTCGCGCTCCTCGCCCACCTCGGCCCGCTCGGCGACGAAGCGCAGGCGGTCGAAATTCATGTTGGCGCCGCAGGTGATGGCCACGAACGTCTGGCCACGGCAGCCGCGCGTTTGCGCGTACTGCTTGATCGCCGCCACGCCGAGTGCGCCGGCCGGCTCGAGGATGCTGCGGGTGTCCTCGAACACGTCCTTGATGGCCGCGCAGGCGGCGTCGGTGTCGACCACGATCCATTCGTCGACGAGCTCGCGGGCGATGCGGAAGGTCTCCTCGCCGACCTGCTTCACCGCCGTGCCGTCGGAAAAGAGGCCGACGTCGTCGAGCCGGACGCGACGACCGGCACGCACCGATTGCAGCATGGCGTCGGAGTCGTTCGTCTGCACGCCGACGATGCGGATCTCCGGTCGCACCGCCTTCACGTACGAGGCGATGCCGGCGACGAGGCCGCCGCCGCCAACGGCCACGAAAATGGCGTCGATCGGCCCCTGGTGCTGGCGCAGGATCTCCATCGCGATCGTGCCCTGGCCGGCAATGACCGCCGGATCGTCGAAGGGGTGCACGAACGTCAGCCCCTGCTCCGACTCCAGCTCGAGCGCGCGCGCGTGCGCATCGGAGTAGCTGTCGCCATGGAGCACCACTTCGGCACCCAGGGCGCGCACGGCGTCGACCTTGAGCGATGGTGTCGTCGTCGGCATGACGACGAGCGCCCGGCAGCCCAGCCGGCGCGCCGACAACGCCACGCCCTGAGCGTGGTTGCCGGCCGACGCGCAGATCACACCGCGCGCCAGCTCCTCGGCGCTCAGATGCGTCATCTTGTTGTAGGCGCCGCGCAGCTTGAAGCTGAATACGGGCTGCGTGTCTTCGCGTTTGAGGAGCACCCGGTTGCCCAGGCGGGCGGAGAGCGCGGGCGCGTCTTCGAGGGCTGACTCGATCGCCACGTCGTACACGCGGGCGGTCAGGATCTTCTGCAGGTAGCCGTCTCCGGACACCGCCGTGCGAGAGGAGGTCGGCATGCTTTCGGCTCACGAGAAAAAGCCCAAGGCATTGCTGCCTTGGGCTGAATCCACCAATGAAGGAGGTGGAGGAGACAATCGGCTCGCGGCGCCTGCGAAGGCCGGCGGCGACGAGTGAAAACGAGTGTAGAGTCTTTTTTGCTGCGCTGCAATATCGCGCCGGATCGAACTTCATGGAATGCACGATCGACTGGCTCGCCGCCAGCGGAATGGCCTTCAGCGCCGAGACCGGCAGCGGCCACCTGCTCGTCATGGACGGGGCGCCGGACGGCGGCGGCCGCAACCTCGCACCGCGGCCGATGGAGACGGTGCTGGCCGGCACCGGTGCCTGCGCCGCCTACGACGTCGTGCTGATCCTGCAGCGCGGCCGCCACGACGTGAGGGGTTGCCGCGTCGAGGTGACGTCGGAACGCGCGCCCAGCGATCCGAAAGTTTTCACCGCCATCCACCTGCACTTCATGGTGAGCGGCGTCGACGTGCCGGCGGCGGCGGTCGAGCGCGCCATCTCGCTCTCGCACGAGAAGTACTGTTCGGCGACGATCATGCTCGCGCGCACGGCCACCGTCACCACCAGCTTCGCCGTCACCGACGCGCGAACGGCCTGACCGCCGCGGCGTCGATCGTCAGAGGTAGTGGGCCGTCGTGGTCATGACCCGGCCGGCGAGCCGCATCGCCACGCGGAGGGGCCAGGCCAGGCGCCGGGCACCGGCCTGCTCGGCGGCGGCGGCGTGGCTCGCCTCGTCTGTCTTCATCTGGCCGACGATGGCCCGCGAGCGCAGGTCGGCCGCCGGTAAGCGCACGAGGTGGCTGTCGAGATGGTGCTCCACCTGGCGCTCCGTCTCGACCACGAAGCCGAGGCTGGTCGCGTCGCCGGCGCGGCCCGCCACCAGGCCGAGGCCGAAGGCGCCGGCGTACCAGAGCGGATTGAGCAGGCTGGGGCGAGCGCCGAGCTCGACCAGCCGCTCCGCGGTCCAGGCCAGGTGATCCGTCTCTTCGCCCGCCGCCCGCTCGAACTGACGACGCAGTGCCGGGTCCGGAGTGGCCAGCGCCTGGGCGCTGTAGAGCGCTTGTGCGCACACCTCGCCGACGTGGTTGATGCGCATCAGTGCACCGGAAAGCCGGCGGTCCGCGTCGGCCAGCGGCGATGTGGGCAGCGCGTCGCCGGGCGTCTGTCGCGACGCCTGCGGCTTGCTCGTAAGTGCGCGCAGGGCATGGTCAGCGACGGTGAGAAGGCGATCCGAAGCGGACCGATCGAGAGCGTGCATGGGGGCAAAGCATAGCGGCCGACGCACTGGTACATCAGGCGAAATCCTCGTTGTGCCAAGACAACATAAGGCCTTTTTTTGGCCGCCGAGGCTTTCCAGCACTGAAGCCCTCTGGTGCAATACATCCAACTTCCCGCTGAGGGGGTTGTGCCTGATCTGCTCCAGCGCGGGTTTTTCGTGATCGGGACCTCTTGTTCAAACCTAGGAGATAGTTGCAATGAAAAAATCTCTGCTCGCTCTCGCGGTGCTCGGCGCCTACGCCGGCGTCGCCACGGCACAGTCGTCGGTCACGCTCTACGGTACGGTCGACCTTGCCGGCACGTACATCAAGAACGACGGCTCCAAGCGCCGTTATTCGCTCAGCCAGGACGGCATCAACAGCAGCCAGCTCGGCTTTCGCGGTGTGGAAGACCTGGGTGGCGGTCTGCGCGCCGGCTTCAACCTGCTCGCCGGCGTGAATGCCGACACGGGCACATCCAACGCCAAGTTCTGGAATCGTCGTTCGACCGTCAGCCTGTTCAGCGGCCTCGGCGAACTGCGTCTCGGCCGTGACTACACGCCGTCGTTCTGGAACCAGACGATTTTCGACGCGTTCGGCACCAACGGTCTGGGCAGCTCGCTCAACCCGCGCCAGCTTTACAACGGCACCCGCCAGGACAACACGATCGGCTACTTCCTGCCGTCGAACCTCGGTGGCTTCTATGGCCAGGTGATGGCCGGCGCAGCCGAAGGCAACACGTCGGGCGACCGGCCAGCACGCTACCTCGGTGGCCGTCTCGGCTTCGCGGCCGGCCCGTTCGATATCGCTGGCGCGTACTCGCAAGAGCGCTTCAAGGGCGGCTTCAACGCCACTTCGGCGCAAGGCGGCGGTCAAACGGTTCCGTTGACTCCTGGCGACAAGCAGAAGACGTGGAACGTCGGCGGTTCGTTCGACTTCGGCTTCGGCAAGGTCCTGGGCTACTACGACCAGGACAAGGTGCCTAACGCGAAGGAGAAATTCTTCTCGGTCAGTGCCAACTTCCCGTTCGGCCAGAACGAGGTTCGTGTCGGCTACGACCGCAGCAGCCTGAACCGCAGTGGTGCTGGCTTTGACAGCAAGGTCGACCAGATCAAGGCCACGTACCAGTACAACGTGTCCAAGCGGACGGCCCTGTATGGCACCCTGTCGCGCCTGGCCAACAAGGACGACACGCGTCTGACGCTCGGCGCCGCCGGCGTCAGCGCCACCGCTCTGCCGACGCCCAGCGACGACTCGAAGGGCTTCCAGCTCGGCGTGCGTCACTTCTTCTGATCGGCTGCTCGCCTCGCGCGAGTCGCTTTGTCGGAATGAAAAGGCCGCCTTCGGGCGGCCTTTTTCTTTGCCGGCGCCATCTCGTCACCTGACGCGATGCGGGCAATCCCCTTTGACTCGTGGCGCGCGTTTTGCTCTCATAGGCCGCACCATGTGGCTGGCTGACGTGGTGCCTCGTCTCCGTTTGTCATGCTCGCCTTCGTTCTCCGCCGCCTCGTTCAAGCCGTCCTGGTGATGCTGACGGTGGCCTTCATTGCCTTCATGCTGTTCCAGTACGTGGGCGATCCCGTCACCAACATCCTCGGCCAGGACGCCACGCCGCAACAGCGCCAGCAACTGCGCGCCGACCTCGGTCTCGATCAGGCATTCCCGGTCCAGTTCGCCCGCTTCGTCGGCAATGCCGTCCGAGGTGAGTTCGGCCTCAGCCTGCGCCAGGGTCGAAAGGTCTCGTCGCTGATCGCCGAGCGACTGCCGGCGACGCTCGAGCTGTCGCTCGTCGCCGCGGTGCTGGCGCTCGGCCTCGGCGTGCCCATGGGCGTCTATGCCGCCCTCAGGCGGGGCACCTTCATGGCGCAGGCGGCAATGACGATCTCGCTGATCGGCGTCTCGCTGCCGACCTTCCTCATCGGCATCCTGCTCATCCTCGTCTTCGCGGTGACCTTGAAGTGGCTGCCCAGCTTCGGTCGCGGCGAGGTCATGGCGCTCGGCCCGTGGCAGACCGGCATGGCGACGCTCGACGGCTGGCGCCATCTCGTGCTGCCGGCCATCACGCTGGCGATCTTTCAGCTCACGCTCATCATGCGGCTGGTGCGCTCGGAGATGCTCGAGGTGCTGCGCGCCGACTACATCAAGTTCGCTCGTGCCCGCGGCCTGCCGGATCGGGCCGTCTATTTCGGCCACGCGCTCAAGAACACGCTGGTGCCGGTGATGACCATCACAGGCCTGCAGCTCGGCAGCCTGATCGCGTTCGCCATCATCACCGAGACGGTGTTCCAGTGGCCGGGCATGGGCCTGCTCTTCATTCAGGCGGTGCAGTTCGCCGACATCCCGGTCATGGCCGCCTACCTCTGCCTGATCGCGCTGATCTTCGTGATCATCAACCTCGTCGTCGACCTGCTTTATTTCGTCGTCGATCCGCGCCTGCGGGCCGAGCGCTCCGCAGGCGCACATTGAAACCCCATCCAGCTTCTCACAAGGAAACCCGATGACCTTGCTTCCCCGTGTTCTCGTCGTCGCGCTCGCGCTCGGCGCTTCGCTCGCGCACGCCGTGACCCTGCGCGTCGCCAACCAGGGCGACGTTCAGTCCATGGACCCGCACTCTCTCAACGAGACGCTGCAGCTCAGCTTCACCGCGAGCGTCTACGAGCCGCTCGTCGGCCGCGACCGCAAGATGGGCCTCGTGCCGCTGCTCGCCACCAAGTGGGCGCAGACCAGCCCGACGATCTGGCGCTTCGACCTTCGGCGTGGCGTGAAGTGGCACGACGGCACGCCCTTCACCGCCGACGACGTGGTGTTCACGTTCAAGCGCGCTTCGGGCGACGGCTCCGACATGAAGGGCTACACCCAGTCGTTCAAGACGGTGCGCAAGATCGACGACTACACGGTCGAGATCGAGACCGCCGCGCCGTACCCCATCCTGCCCGACGTGATCTCGAACGTCTACATCATGAGCAAGAAGTGGTGCGAGGAAAACAAGGCCGAGATCCCGGTCGACCGGAGGAAGGGCATCGAGAACACGGCGAGCTTCAAGTCGAACGGCACCGGGCCGTTCCGCCTGCGCGAGCGCCAGCCTTCGGTGCGGACGACGCTGGTGCGCAACTTCGCCTACTGGGACAAGGTCGACACCAACATCGACGATGTCGTCTTCACGCCGATCGGCAACGACGCGACGCGCGTCGCGGCGCTGCTCTCCGGCGAGATCGACGTGATGGAGCCGGTGCCGCTGCAGGACGTCGAGCGCATCAAGTCGGCCGGCAGCCTCACCGTGCTGCAAGGCCCCGAGCTGCGCACGATCTTCCTCGGCATGGACCAGAAGCG
>CAXSEJ010000179.1:0-5650 GCA_964236395.1 uncultured Rhizobacter sp. | reverse complement strand
TTAGCGCCTGAAGAGGTCGAGGATGCCATTGCGCTCCTCCTCGCTCGGCGCGGCCGGCGACTTGTCTTCGAGGCCGAGGCTGCTCACGCCGCTGCCGCGCGCGTATTCCTCGTAGTACCACTCGCCGTTGATGTTGACCACGCCAGGAGGCGTGGGCAACTCGGCGACCGGCACATTCTTGAGCACTGTCTGCATGTAGTCGATCCACACCGGCAGCGAGAGGCCGCCGCCGGTCTCGCGGTCGCCCAACTTCCTCGGCTCGTCGTAGCCCATCCACACGACCGCCACCACGCTCTTTTGCCAGCCGGCGAACCAGGCGTCGTGAGAGTCGTTGGTGGTGCCGGTCTTGCCGTAGATGTCGCGCCGCTTGCCGAGCGCGGCCTGCGCCTTGGCGGCGGTGCCGGCGCGGGTGACTTCCTCGAGCAGGCTGCTCATCACGAAGGCGTTGCGCGCGTCGATCGTGCGGGCCGACTCCGACAGTACCGGCAGGTGCGCTTCGCTGACGACATGCCCCTTCGAATCGGTGATGCGGGCGATGAGCAGCGGGTTGACGCGGTAGCCGCCGTTGGCGAACACGCTGTAGGCGCCGGCCATCTGAAGTGGCGTCACCGCGCCTGCGCCCAGCGCCATGGGCAGGTAGGCGGGGTGCTTGTCGGCGTCGAAGCCGAAGCGGGTGATCCACTGCTGCGCGTAGGCCGGCCCGATCGACTTCAGGATCCGGATCGAGATCATGTTCTTCGACTTGGCCAGGCCTTTCCTGATCGTCATCGGGCCCTCGTAGGTGCCGTCGTAGTTCTTCGGCTCCCACGGCTGGCTGCCGGTGGTCTGCGCATCGAAGAAGAGCGGCGCGTCGTTGATCACGGTCGCAGGCGTGAAACCCTTCTCGAGCGCGGCCGAGTAGATGAAGGGCTTGAAGCTCGAGCCCGGCTGGCGCCACGCCTGCGTCACATGGTTGAACTTGCTCTTCGAGTAGTCGAAGCCGCCGACCATGGCGCGGATGCTGCCGCTGCTCGGGTCCATCGCAACGAAGGCGCCCTCGACCTCGGGCAGCTGGGTGATCGACCAATCGCCCTTGGCGTCGCGGATCAGTCGCACGACGGCGCCGGGACGAATCTGCGTCTTCGGGTTGGCCTTGGCGGCGAGGGCGGAGGTCGCGGGTTTCAGACCCTCGCCGACGATCGAGACGGCCGCGCCGCTCTGCAGCACCGCCGTCACTTTCTTGGCCGAGGCTTCCGTCACCACCGCCGCCTTCAGCTCGTCGTTGTCGGGAAAGTCCTGCAGCGCCTCGGCGATGCGGGCGTCGAACTCCTTCGCCTCGGCAGGCAGGTCGACGTAGTCCTCCGGGCCGCGGTACACCTGCCGGCGCTCGTAGTCCATGATGCCGCGGCGCAAGGCGTGATACGCCAGGGTCTGCTCGGCGGCGTTGATCGTGAGGCTCACGTTGAGGCCGCGCGTGTACGCCTCGGGGCCGTACTGGCTGAAGAGCATCTGGCGAGCGACTTCGGCCACGTACTCGGCATGCACGGCCACTTCCGACGGCGTCCGGTAGCGAAGCACCTGCTTCAGCGCCGCGTCGCGCTGCTCGGGCGTGATGAAGCCGTTCTCCAGCATGCGCTCGACCACGTAGCGCTGGCGCTTCACGGCCCGGTCCGGGTTGACGATCGGGTTGTTCGCCGAGGGCGCCTTGGGCAGGCCAGCGAGCATGGCCGCCTCCGCCACCGTGATGTCCTTGAGCGGCTTGCCGAAATAGATTTCGCTGGCCGAGGCGAAACCGTAAGCGCGCTGGCCGAGCGCGATGTGGTTCATGTAGACCTCGAGGATCTGTTCCTTGCTCAACATGCTTTCGATCTTGAGCGACAGCAACATTTCGTAGATCTTGCGAGTGAATGTTTTCTCGGTCGACAGATAGAAATTGCGCGCCACCTGCATGGTGATGGTGGAAGCGCCCTGGGCACTCGCGTGCTCACCGAAGTTGGCCAGGCCGGCGCGAATGACGCCGAGATAGTCGACCCCGCTGTGCTTGTAAAAGCGCGCATCCTCGATGGCGAGCACCGCGTCCTGCATGACCTTCGGAATCTCGCCGATCGGCACGAAGTTGCGGCGCTCCTCCCCGAATTCGCCGAGCAGCACACCATCCGAAGAGAACACGCGCATCGGCAGCTTCGGCCGGTAGTCGGTAAGGCTGCTGATCTCGGGGAGGTTGGGGTAGGAGACGGCGAGGGCGATCGCCGCGAGCAGCACGACCGCCAAGACCGCCGAGGCGGCGAGCCCGAAGACGCCGAAGACCAGTCGCAACAGCAGGCGCGCCCACCGTGGCAACGGCGAGGCAGGCGGGTTGTCGCGCGGGTCGGTGCTGCGGACGCGGCCGCTGTCGGGCTCGCTCACGAAAGGTGTCGCATGGCTTCGCGCATTATAGAAAAAGGGTCTGTCGAAGTCCGTGCCCCGTCGTTGCGGCGTGACTTGAAAGTGACAAATCGAACGCTTCGATCTTGGATACAAAGAGGTACGTTTTGCGGGCGCTTCACGTGTGAGATTTGCAACGCGCACGGGCCTTGCACACCTGGTGTTCCATTGGTAATCAAGGGCTTTACTGCTAGCATCAAAGTCGCTTATCAACAAGTCCAGCTCATCGCCAAGGCGATGCAATCGAAGCTGGTTCAAAGGGGCGCCGGTGAGCTTTCTGGACACGTTGTTGGGTCGCAAACACCCGCCGATGATCGGCCTAGACATCAGCTCGTCCAGCGTCAAGCTCGTCGAGCTCGGCCAGAACAGCAACGGCGATTACGTGCTCGAGCGCTTCGGCTCCGAAAGCTTCGAAAAGGGCTGGATCGCGGACGGCCAGATCGAGAAGTTCGATGAAGTCGCCGAGGCGGTGAAGCGCCTGGTGACCAAGAGCGGCACGCGCACCCGCCAGGTCGTGATGGCCATGCCGCAGTCGGCCGTCATCACCAAGAAGATCATGTTGCCCGCTGGCCTGCGCGAAGAAGAGCTCGAGATGCAGGTCGAGTCGGAAGCCAATCAGTACATCCCGTTTTCGCTCGACGAGGTGAGCCTCGACTTCTGCGTCATCGGCCCGAGCCCGACGTCGGTAGGCGACGTCGAGGTGCTGATCGCGGCGTCTCGCAAGGATCGCGTCCAGGACCGCCAGGGTCTGGCCGAGGCCGCGGGGCTCAAGCCCGCCGTGCTCGACATCGAGTCGCACGCATCGCGTCTGGCCATGAGCCGCGTGGTCAGCAGCTTGCCGAACGGGGGCCGCGACGCGCTCGTCGCGCTGTTCGAGATCGGCGCCGACACCACCAGCCTCAAGGTGCTGCGCGACGACGAGATGCTCTACGACCGCGACCAGGCCTTCGGCGGCTCGCAACTCACGCAGCTGATCTCGCGCCAGTACGGCTTTTCCTACGAAGAGGCCGAGCAGAAGAAGCTCGCCGCCGACCTGCCCGACGACTACGAGACCTCGCTGCTCGCGCCCTTCGTCGACAGCCTGTCGCAGGAGATCGGCCGGGCGCTCCAGTATTTCTTCACCAGCACGCCGCACCACAAGGTGCACTACGTGATGCTGGCAGGCGGTACGGCAACCCTGCCGGGCCTCAAGGACCGGGTGACCGAGCTGACGGGCTTCGCCTCGATGGTCGTGAATCCGTTCGAAAACATGAAGCTCGGCGGCGCAGTGCGCGAAGCCAAGCTGCGCCGCGAAGCGTCGTCCTACCTGACGGCTTGCGGCCTGGCGATGCGGAGGTTTGCAGAGTGATCATGATCAACCTCCTCCCGCACCGGGAGGAACGGCGCAAGCGCAAGAAGATCGCCTTCTTCGCGGGCCTCGGCGTGGCCGCTGTCGCCGGCCTGGCGATGGTGGGCCTGTGGTATCTCGTCGTCGAGCAGCTCATCTCCGGGCAGCAACAGCGCAACGCCTTCTTGCAGACCGAGATCGCCAAACTCGATGTGCAGATCAAGGACATCGTCAGCCTGAAGGCCGAGATCGCGTCGTTGAAGGCGCGCCAAAAGGCCGTGGAAGACCTGCAGATCGACCGCAACGTGCCCGTGCACGTGCTCAATGAGCTGGTTCGCCAGGTGCCTGAAGGCATCTACGTCACGTCGATCAAGCAAGACGGCCAGACGCTCGGCGTCACCGGCGTGGCGCAGACGCAGGAGCGCGTCTCCGAGCTGCTGCGCAACACCGCCTACAACTCCGAGTGGCTCGTCCGGCCGGAGCTGATCGAGAGCCGGGCGACCACGGTACAGGGCGCGAACCGCGAGCAGAAACGCCTGTTCGATTTCTCGATGCGTCTGACCATCAAGCGGCCGCAAGACACACCGGCGTCTGCGCCGCTGGCGGCAGCCGCAGTACCGGCTGCGGCGAAGCTGCCTGCCTCGGCGCCCGCGCCACTGGCCAAGAAGACCTGAGCGCGCCATGGCAACCAAGAGCAAAACAGCCAACGTCGACCTGAATTCGGTCTTCGAAGGCGCGGCCTCGCAATTCCGCGGGCTGAACCCGAACGAGCCTGGCCAGTGGCCCATGCTGCCGAAGGCGCTGACCTTCGCCGCGGTCGCCGTCGCCATGATGGTGGTGGGCTGGTTCCTGCTGCTGTCGTCGGAGCACGACGCGCTCGACGCCGAGCGCAACAAGGAACCGGTGCTGCAGGCCGACTACAAGAACAAGCTGGGCCAGGCGGTCAATCTCGGCGAGCTGCGCAAGCAGAAGCTCCAGGTCGAGGAGTACGTCACCCAGCTCGAGAAGCAGTTGCCCGGCAAGGCCGAAATGGACGCTCTGCTGTCCGACATCAACCAGGCGGTGCTCGGCCGTGGCCTGCAGATCGAGCTGTTCCGCCCGGGCCAGGTCGTCATCAAGGACTACTACGCCGAATTGCCGATCGCCATCCGCGTTGCCGGCCGCTATCACGACATCGGTTCGTTTGCCGCCGACATCGCCAACCTCTCTCGAATCGTCACCTTGCACAACCTCAACATCGCCTCCGGCAAGGATGCCAACGGCGGTCTCTCGGTGGAAGCCACCGCGCGAACCAATCGCTATCTCGACCCGACTGAGCTCGAGGACATCCGCCGGGCTGCGGCGGCCAAGGCCAAGCCGGCAGGAGCCAAGCCATGACGCCGCGCCTCGCTGCGTTGCTGCGAATCGCAACGCTGTGCGCCACCGCCGCACTGTTGTCGGCCTGTGCCGGCGACCAGGACGAACTGCAGCAGTGGATGGAAGTGCAAAAGCGCGAGGTTCGGCCCAACGTCGAGCCGCTCTCCGCACCCAAGAAATTCAACCCGCAGCCGTACGCGGCGCTCGGCGCGGTCGAGCCTTTCAGCACACAGAAGCTGACCGTGGCCCTCAAGCAGGAAGCGCGACAGCCGAATTCCTTGCTTGCGGCGGAAATCAACCGTCGCAAGGAACCGCTCGAGGCTTATCCGGTGGACAGCATGTCGATGGTCGGCAGCGTCACGCGCAGTGGCCGGCCCTACGCCTTGCTCAGGGTGGACAACCTGCTCTATCAGGTCAAGCAGGGCGACTACCTGGGTCAGAACTACGGGAAGATCATCAAGATCTCGGAAACCGACGTGGCCTACCGCGAAATCGTGCAAGACGCGGCCGGCGAATGGATCGAGCGCAGCAGCGCCCTCCAGCTTCAGGAGAAGGCGCGATGAA
>CAXSEJ010000178.1:3714-5761 GCA_964236395.1 uncultured Rhizobacter sp. | reverse complement strand
CGCTCGCACCACCAGGCCTATGCCTACCTCATGGTGCCCGACGTCGAGGGCCTCACCAAGCAGGCGGCGCAACGGCTCGACGCCATCCAGCAGATGGAAGAGCTCGGCTCCGGCTTCTACCTGGCCATGCACGACCTAGAGATCCGCGGCGCCGGCGAGGTGCTGGGCGACAACCAGAGCGGCAACATGCTGGAGGTCGGCTTCCAGCTCTACAACGACATGCTGGGCGAAGCCGTGCGCGCGCTGAAGAACGGCCGCGAGCCCGACCTGCTGGCGCCGCTCTCCGCCGTGACCGAGATCAACCTGCACGCGCCCGCGCTCCTGCCCGACAGCTACTGCGGCGACGTGCACATCCGCTTGTCGCTCTACAAGCGCCTGGCCAGCGCGAGCAAGGCGGAGCAGATCGACGCCATGCTCGAGGAGATCACCGACCGCTTCGGCAAGCTGCCGCCGCAAGGCCAGGCGCTCTTCGACGTGCACCGCCTGCGCGTGCTCGCCAAGGCCTACGGCGTGATGCGCATCGATGCCGGCGAGGCGCTCACGACGATCACCTTCGCGCCGAACCCGCCGTTCGAAGGCATCCGCATCATCGAGCTGGTGCAGAAGAACCGGCACATCAAGCTCGCCGGCAACGAGAAGCTGCGCATCGAGCGGGCGGCGCCGGAGGTCAAGGACCGGGTGCAGCTCGTGCGCGACGTGCTGCGGATGCTGGGCACGCCGAGGGTGCGCGAAGGAGGACCGGTGCTGCTGGCGTCTTGACGGTATGACCGGTTCACCACCGATCGGCGCGGGTCTCTTCGTGAGCGGCTTCGTGCCGCCCTTGCGTCTCACCGACTACCGCCTGATCGCCTTCGACATGGACTCGACCTTGATCACGATCGAGTGCGTCGACGAGATCGCGGCGGTGGCCGGTCGTGGCGCCGAGGTGGCCGCGATCACCGCGGCGGCCATGCGCGGCGAGATCGCCGACTACAAGGAGAGCCTGCGCCGCCGGGTCGCCCTGTTGCAAGGCGTGCCGGCGGCGGCGCTGCAGCGCGTGTACGAAGAGCGCCTGCGCCTGAGCCCGGGTGCCGAGTCGCTCGTAACGGCCTGCCGCGGCGCCGGCTTGGAAACGCTGCTCGTCTCCGGCGGCTTCACCTTCTTCGCCGATCGCGTCGTCGCCCGGCTCGGCATCGACCGCGCGCGCAGCAACGTGCTCGAGATCCACGACGGCGAACTCACCGGCCGTCTCGTCGAGCAGCCGTGGGGCGACATCTGCGACGGCGCCGAGAAGCGAAAGATGCTGCTCGAGACCTGCGCCGCCCTCGCCATCGAGCCATCGCGCTCGATCGCCGTCGGTGACGGTGCCAACGACCTGCCGATGATGGCCGCCGCCGGGCTCTCGGTGGCGTACCACGCCAAGCCGAAGGTGCGTGCGGCGGCGATGATCGCCATCGACGAAGGCGGGCTCGACCGGCTGCTCGAAGTCGTCGTCCCCTAACCGGGTCGAGGCGCGTCGCGGCGCTGCCGTTCGAGCGCCCTGGCCCGGATCTCCTCGATCGTCGTTCGGCTGGTGATGACCTCCGTCGGCAGGCGCAGGTGCAGCAGCGCCGGCCGCCCTGCCGCGAGCGCGGCGATGAAGGCCGCTTCGAAGTCCTCGGTGCGGTCGACGCGATCGGCGGCCCACCAGCCGCAGGCGCGCGCCAGCGCCGCGAAGTCGGGGTTGACGAGGTCGCTCCCCGACACGCGTCCGGGGTACTCGCGCTCCTGGTGCATGCGGATCGTGCCGTAGCTCGCGTTGTCGACGACGACGGCGACGAGCGGCGACGAGCGGCCGGCGCCGTACGCCATGGCCGTCGCCATCTCGTTCGCCGTCATCAGGAAGTCGCCGTCACCGGTGAAGCAGACGACGGGTCGCGCCGGCGCGAGCAACGAGGCCGCAACCGCGGCCGGCAGGCCGTAGCCCATGGCGCCGACCGACGGCGCCAGCTGCGTGCGGCCCGCGTGCTGCAGGCCGACGTAGCGGTGGAAGCGGTGCAGCCAGCCGGTGGCGTTGCCCGCGCCGTTG
>CAXSEJ010000178.1:0-3704 GCA_964236395.1 uncultured Rhizobacter sp. | reverse complement strand
CTGCGGTCGATGCGCGGTTGTGCTCCGCCTCGGCCGACAGGCTGTCGGTCCAGCCGGCCCAGGCCCTCGTCGCCGGCGGTGCCAACGCCGCCAGGGCCGCGGTCGCGGCGGCCATCGAGGCGACCACGCCGACCGTCGGCGCGTAGACGCGGCCGATCTCCTCGGCGCCGGTGTGGACGTGGACGAGCCGCTGCGCGGGCACGGGCGCGGCGAGCAGCGAGTAGCCGCCGGTCGTCATCTCGCCCAGGCGGGCGCCCAGGGCGATGACGAGGTCGGCTTCCTCGACCCGTCGCGCCAGCGCCGGCGGCGTGCCGGTGCCCAGGTCGCCGGCGTAGAGGCGGTGGCGGTTGTCGAACACGTCCTGGTAGCGGAAGGCGCAGGCCACGGGCAGCTGCCAGCGCTCGGCGAACGACTCGAGCGAGCGGCTCGCTTCGGCGGACCAGCCGCCGCCGCCGGCCACGACCAGAGGCCGCGCGGCGCGACGCAGCTCGTCGTGGATGGCCGCGAGCGCCCTTGCGGTCGGCGCCGATTCGGCCGGCTCGGCGTGCGCCACGACCGGTGCGGAGGTCGGCGTCGTCAGCATGTCTTCGGGCAATGCCAGCACCACCGGCCCCGGCCGCCCCTGCATCGCCAGGCGGAAGGCATGCGCCACGTACTCCGGCAAGCGGTCGGCGCTCTGCACCTCGCCGACCCACTTGGCGAAGCCGAGCGTGCCCGGGCCGAACATCTGGCGGTAGTCGACCTCCTGGAAGGCCTCGCGGTCGCGCTGGTCGGAGGCCACCTGGCCGATCAGCAGCACCATCGGCGTCGAGTCCTGGAACGCCGTGTGCAGCCCGATGGCGGCGTTGCTCGCTCCCGGCCCGCGCGTCACGAAGCACACGCCGGGCCGACCGCCGAGCTTGCCCTGCGCCTCGGCCATGAAACTGGCCCCGCCTTCGTGGCGACACGCGATGAAACGGATGCGCCGCTGGTGCACGAAGAAGCCGTCGAGGGCGGCGAGATAGCTCTCGCCGGGTACGCCGAAGACGGTGTCGACGCCCTGGGCGACGAGCGCCTCGACGAGCGCGTGGCCGGCCGGCCGGCAAGGGGCTGCAGCGGTGTCCATCGCGTGAATTGTGGTGGCGCTCAGGGCCAGGGCGACCGGCGCCGGCCGAGCGAACGAAGTGCGCGTGGGGCCAACGATCAGGCGGTTGCCGGCGTCAGCGCCGTGCGGCGGGCGCGGTGCACATTGAAGGCGGTCGTGATCAGCAAGGCCTGCACGATCGCGATGCCGAGCCACACGTCGGCGAACCGGTGCATGTCCATGAGCGTGCCGAAGACCAGCGGTGCCGCCGCCTGGCCGATGTCGAGCCCGGAGTAGACGACGCCGTAGACCCGCCCGGTCGCCCCCGGTGGCGCGGCCCGCTTCACGATGAGGTCGCGCGACGGCCCGGCCACGCCCGACGCCGCGCCCATGAACGCGAACAGCACCGGCACCGCCATCGGCGCCAGCGGCGCGTAGCCGATGACGAGCGCGAACACGGCCGCAATCGCAAGGGCGGCGCCGACGAGCTTCTCGCAGCGCGACGGGTCGGCCGCCAGGAAGCCGCCGAGGACCATGCCGCCGGCGGAGGCGACCATGTAGAAGGTGAGGCACATCGCCGCCCAGCGCGTCGGCACCTCGTGCAGCTGGCGCGCGGCCTCCGGCGCGAAGGCCTGCACGCCGCTGATGACCACGGCGTAGAGGAAGAAGAAGCCGAAGCACATCCAGACCGCGGGAATGGCCAGGAAGCCGAAGCTCTCGCCTCGGCGCATGGGCGCCGCGGCCTTTGCCACCGGGCCCGCCGCGCTCGTCATCTCGACGGTGAGATGCGAACGGTTCAGCCACAGCACGACGAGGACGACGAGGGCGAGCACGCCGGCCGAGGCCAGCGCCACCCGCCACGAGAAGGCGAGCGTGACAGAGACCATCATCGCCGGCGCCAGGGCCCAGCCGAGGCTGCCCGTGATGCCGTGCACGCTGAACGCGTGGCCGAGCCGCGAGGAGTGAATCTTGCGGTTGAGCAGCGTGTAATCGACGGGATGGAAGACGCCGTTGCCGATGCCGGCGACGACGGCGAAGAACGCCAGCATGGCGTAGCCGGTGCTGACCGAGTAGCCGAACGCCGCGACCGCGAGCAACGCGATGCCGCCGAAGAGGATGGGCCGCGGCCCGAGCCGGTCGACGATGAAGCCCGACAGCGCCTGCACCGCGCAGGAAACGACGAAGAAGATCGTCAACAGCACGCCGAGCTCCGTGAAGCCGACGTGGAACGCTTCCTTGAGCCAGGGAAAGAGTGGCGGCAGGATCAGCTGGCTGAAGTGGCTCACCAGGTGGGCCAGGCCGACCAGCCCCATCACGGTCGCGTCCTGCCGAACCGGGGGCGCACCAGGGGCGCTGCTCGTGGTCGTCGATTGCATCGCCCGATGGTAGACACGGGCGGCGCGTCGCAATTACGATAGACCGTCAACTTCTGTCGCGATCGTGCCAATGTCTGCTCCGCCCCGCTCGGCTCCCGTCAAGCCGCTCACGCCGCACCTCTACACGCCGACGCCGCGGCGCACGCTGCGCGCCAAGCTGCAGCGGCTGCGCGCCGACACGCGGGTCGTGCCGCATGCCCATGCCTGGGGGCAGGTGGCGCTGTCGGCGACCGGCGTGGTGCGCGTGACGGCGCCGCACGGCAGCTACATCGTGCCGCCGTCGCGCGCCGTCTGGATCCCGCCGGGCGTGGACCACGCGGTCACGGTGATCGAGGACGCCGAACTGCTCACGCTCTACCTGCACCAGCCGGACGGTCGCTGCGGCCCGGCGCGGTCCGGCGCCGAGTCTTGCGGCTGGCGCGCGTGCCGGGTGCTGGAAGTCTCGCCCTTGCTCCTTGCCCTGGCACGCGAGCTCGACCTCGTGCCCGACGGCGCCGGCACGACCCCCGACCGTGCCGCACTGGCGCGCGAGCGCCGCCTCACCAGCCTGCTGCTCGACGAGCTGCGCCGCGCCGCACCGGTACCGATCGGCGTCGACCTGCCCGACGAGAAGCGCCTGCGCCACCTGTGCGAGGCGGTGATCGACGACCCGTCGCGCCACGCCACGCTCGCCGCTTGGGCACACGACAGCGGCGCCAGCGCACGAACCATGAGCCGGCTCTTTCGCAGCGAGCTCGGCACGAGCTTCCTGCAATGGCGCCAGCAGGTCCTGCTCGCCCGCGCCGTACCGCTGGCCGCGCGCAAGCTGCCGATGGCGCAGATCGCCGGCGAGCTCGGCTACGCCAGCCCGAGCGCTTTCTCGGCCATGGTGCGCCGCTCGGTCGGCGCGCCGCCGAGCCGCTTCCTGCGACCCTGAGCAACGGCGGTGTCGTCGGCCGCGGTGCGCCGTGCCGACCGTCGTTTCGGCGCCGCCGCGTGTCTGTGTTCGGATGGCGCCTGGGGCAGCACCCGGCACACGGGCCTAGACTGCGCCACGCACCGGCTTTCGCCGTGTCGACCAGGAACCATTGCCATGCTGACCTCACTGTTCGGTGACCTGGGCCCCGCACGCAACGTCAAGCCGAAGTCGACCGACTTCGACGACACGCAGCTCGACACGAACGGCTTCGCGGCGACGGCGATCATGGAAAGCGTCTCCACCGACGTCAATGACCGCGGCCAGATCATCGATCGCCACCTGAGCGATCTGGTCGTCACCGGCTCGC
>CAXSEJ010000177.1:0-5780 GCA_964236395.1 uncultured Rhizobacter sp. | reverse complement strand
ACCAGCCAGTCGATCAGCAGGCTCTTCTTCTCAGCAGTGAAGATGGGCCGCGTCTCGGGGCTGTCGAGCGTCTGGATGCGGCGGTCGAGGAAGAGGACGTTCTGGAACGGCGGCGGCAGCTTCCACTTCAGGCCGGGCTCCTGCACGACCTCCTTGATCTGGCCGAATTCGTAGATCACGCCGACCTGCCGCTGGTCGACGATGAAGAGCGTGGACGAGACGAGCATCAGCAGCAACAGAAAGCCGCCGATGAGCAGGCCGATGCGGTTCATGGCGTGTGTCCTAGCGGCCGTCGCGATCGCGGTTGCGCTGGTTGTCGCGCGACCGCACGTCCACTGCGCCGGTGGCCGAGGCAGGATCGGCCGGCGCCGCCGGCGCCGCGGCGACCGGGGGCGTTCCGGCCGCCGTCTGCTGGAGCAGCTTGTCCAGCGGCAGCGACAGGAGGCTCGCGTTGTTGCGGGCATCGACCATCACCTTGGTGATGTTCGAATAGACCTCTCTCATGGTGTCGATGTAGAGCCGATCTCGGGTCACCTGAGGCGCCTTCTGGTATTCGGTCAGCTGACGGCCGAAACGGTCGGCATCGCCCTCGGCCTGGGCGATGACGCGTGCCTTGTAGCCTTCGGCCTCTTCGCGCAGCCGGGCCGAGGTGCCTTGCGCCTTCGGGATCTCCGAGCTGGCGTAGGCCTGCCCTTCCTTCTTCAGGCGGTCGCCGTCCTGGCCGGCCTTGAGCGTGTCTTCGAAGGCGGCGAGCACCTGCTCGGGCGCCTGCACGCTCTGCACGTTGACGTTGACGACCAGGATGCCGGTCTTGAGCCGGTCGAGCTGCGCCTGCACCGACTGCACGAGCTGCGAAGCGATGGCGTCGCGCTGCTCGTAGAGCACCGAGTCGATCTTGCTTTTGCCGACGATCTCGCGAACCGCAGATTCGGCCGCCAGCATCACGGCGGCTTCCGGATCGCGGTTCTCGAACAGGAAGGCCCGGGCATCCTTCAGCCGGTATTGCACGGTAAAGCGGATGTCGACGATGTTCTCGTCCTGCGTGAGCATCGACGAGTCGCGCAGTCCGGTGGCCTGCGACACCGAGTTGCGGCCGACCTCGGTCGAGCGCAGCTGCGTCACGTTGACCGTCTCGTGGGCCTGGAACGGATACGGGAACCGCCACTGGAAGCCGGCGCCCACCGTGTGGCTGTAGCGTCCGAACGAAGTCACGACCGCCTGCTGGCCTTCCTGGACGATGAACACGCCGCTGCCGACCCAGATCAGGGCGACGACCCCGGCGATGAGCGCAGCG
Source organism: uncultured Rhizobacter sp. (assembly GCA_964236395.1). GTDB lineage: Bacteria > Pseudomonadota > Gammaproteobacteria > Burkholderiales > Burkholderiaceae_C > Schlegelella_A. The sequence continues at coordinate 4,486 of CAXSEJ010000177.1, read as the reverse complement.
CCGACGCCGGCGCTGCGCAGGTTCGGCTGAAAGTTCGAGCCGCCGCCCGGATCGCCGGCGCCGTTGCCACGACGGGCGCCGCGCCCGCCGAACAGACCGCTCAGCTTGCGGTTGAAATCGCGCCACAGCTCGTCCAGATCGGGCGGGCCGTCGTTGCGGCCACCGCCCCGGTCGTTGTGCAAGGACGCCACCCCGGCAGGGCCGACCGGTCGCGCCGGCAGCCCCAGATGGCGCCACGCGATGGCGAGCAGCGAGTGCGCCGACGCGACGAGCGCTCTCCACGGGGAGCGCTGGTGTTCGTCGTGAGCGGGCAAAGGCATCATGGGGTCGGCTGGTGTGCGGGGCGCGGGGCGGGGCGCGCGTTGGAAGAGCGGATCGTCAGGCGTGCGAATCATAGGTGCCGGTCGCTCCGGCGCCGGCCTCACTGCCGTCATTTTCGTGCCTATCGGCCGGCTGCTCGGCACCCGAAGCTGAGGCCGGCGTGGCGGCATTCAAGCCTGCACCGGAACCGCCGCCAGCAGCGGCCGACGCCACGGCCTGCTTCAACTCCTCGAGGCCTTCGCCCGTGCGCGCGCTCACGAACACCCGCGCCGCGCTTTCCCCCGACGGCATCAGCAGGAAATCGCGCAGCGATCGGGGCCGTTCGGTCTCGGCCAGCCTGTCGAGCTTGTTGAAGACGACGAGCTGGGGCACGTCGCCGGCTCCGATCTGGGCAAGCACACGCTCGACCTCGGCCATCTGCTCGGCCAGCTCGGGGCTGGCGCCGTCGACCACGTGCAGCAGCAGGTCGGCGTCGGCCGCTTCGCGCAGGGTCGCCTGGAAGGCCTCGATCAGGGTGTGCGGCAGGTCGCGGATGAAGCCGACCGTGTCGGACAGGGCCAGGGATCGCACGACGCCTTCGATGTGCCCTTCGATGTGCCATTGCCGCGTCGTCGTGTCGAGTGTGGCGAACAGCTGGTCGGCGGCGTAGGCCTCGGCGTTCACGAGCGCATTGAAGAGCGTCGACTTGCCGGCGTTCGTGTAGCCGACGAGCGAGATGCGGAAGGCGGCGTTGCGCTCGCGCGCCCGCCGCTGCGTGCTGCGTTGCTTCTTGACGCGCTCGAGCTGCTTCTTGATGCTCTTGATGCGCTCGCCGATCATCCGCCGGTCGAGCTCGATCTGCGCCTCGCCGGGGCCGCCGCGGTTGCCGATGCCGCCGCGCTGGCGCTCCAGATGGCTCCAGCGGCGGACCAGCCGCGTCGACAGGTACTGCAGCCGCGCCAGGTCGACCTGCAGCTTTCCCTCATGGCTCTGCGCACGCTCGCCGAAGATCTCGAGGATCAGCATGGTCCGGTCGGCGACGGCCACGCCGAGGTGCCGCTCGAGGTTGCGCTGCTGCGCCGGCGACAGTGACTGGTCGAAGATCACCGCTTCGGCCTGGTGCAGCTGCACCATATCCTTCAGCTCGTCGGCCTTGCCGGAGCCGACGAAGAATGCAGCGTCAGGCGCCTTGCGGCGCGCCACGACGCGCGCCACGGCCACGTCGCCGGCGGATTCGGCGAGCAGCGCGAGCTCGTCGAGCGAGGCATCGAAGAACTTCCTGGCCCCGAAATCGACGCCGACCAGGATCACCTTGGCGGGCGCCTCGCGCGCCACCGGCGCGAGGCCGCTCACGAGACCGGTAGCACGCCGGGGCAAACGCGCGTCAAGATGGCTCGGTCGCTTCCGGAGCAGTCTGGAAATTCACCGCCCGGCCCGGCACCACGGTGGAGATCGCGTGCTTGTAGACCATCTGGGTGACGGTGTTGCGAAGCAGGACCACGTATTGGTCGAACGACTCGATGTGGCCTTGCAATTTGATCCCGTTGACGAGGTAGATCGAAACCGGAACGTGCTCCTTGCGCAGCAGGTTCAGGAACGGGTCTTGTAGAAGCTGCCCTTTGTTGCTCACGATATGGCTCCGTGATGTGCTTTGAAGCGAGAAACCTTAACACAGCGTTTTCTCGGTCGCCCACGGTAAGGCCATGCCTCAGCGGTCGCGTGTGGCGAACGGATTCTTCGAGGAACGCAGCTCGATCCGCAGCGGCGTTCCGGTGAGCTTGAAGTGGGCCCGAAAGCGCCCTTCGAGATAGCGCTTGTAGACGTCGGTCACGTGCTCGAGCGAGTTGCCGTGGATGACGATCAGGGGCGGGTTCATGCCGCCTTGGTGGGCATAGCGCAGCTTCGGGCGGAATGCGCCCGCGCGCTTCGGCGTCTGGTGCAGCACCGCTTCCTCGAGCAGCCGGGTCAATACCGGCGTGGGCATCTTTCGCATCGCCGAGGCGTGCGCGTCGGCGATCGCCTTCCACACCGGCGCAAAGCCGATCCGGCGCGTGGCCGAGATGTTGAGCACCGGCGCGAACTTCAGGAACGGCAGGCGCTGCTCGATCGAACGCTGCAGCGTCTCCTTCTGATAGGCGTCGACGGCGTCCCACTTGTTGACGGCCACCACCACGGCCCGGCCGCTCTCGAGGATGTAGCCGGCGATGTGCGCGTCCTGGTCGGTGACGCCCTGGGTGGCATCGAGCAGCAGCAGCACGACGTTGGCCTCGGCGATCGCCTGCAGCGTCTTGACGACCGAAAACTTCTCGACCGCCTCGAACACCTTGCCGCGCCGGCGCAGGCCCGCCGTGTCGATGAGGTCGAAGCGCCGGCCGCCCCGCTCGAACGGCACGACGATGGCGTCGCGCGTCGTGCCCGGCTGGTCGAACGCGACCAGCCGTTCCTCGCCAAGCCAGGCGTTGATGAGCGTCGACTTGCCCGCCGCTTCGGCCAGGCTGCCGACGCCCTGCCCGTGCGCTGCCGAGACCGGGTGCGGGGTGCCGAGGCCGAGCTCGTAGAACTCGGCGACGAGCGGCGAGTCCGGCATTCCTTCGGCCTTGTTGGCGGCCACCAGGATGTGCTTGCTGGCACTGCGCAGATAACGGGCGATCTCATGGTCGTGTGCCGAGACGCCGGCGCGCACGTCGACGACGAAGATCACGGCGTCGGCCTCGGCCACCGCCTGCTCGGTCTGGCGCGCCATTTCGCGAACGATGCCGGTCGGGTGCCGATGCGTGCGTCGCCGTAGTGCCGATCTCGCGTCAGGCCGGCGAAGTCGGCGACGATCGCGTCGCGCGTCCTGGTGAGCCGGTTGAAGAGCGTCGACTTGCCGACGTTGGCGCGGCCGACGAGCGCGATGACCGGTTTCAAGCGGGGCGGAATGCGAACAGGCCACCCGATCGAGTGACGACGATGACCAGCCCGCCGACGGCCACCGGCGGCACGCTGATCGCGCTGCCGTCGGTCGTCACTCGAGCCTGCGACTCGCCCTTTTCTCGCGAGAGCCAGTGCAGCGTGCCGTCGAAATCGCCGAAGACGACCGACCGGGCGGCGACGACCGGCGCGCTCAGGCCGCGGAACATCAGCGACTCCGAGGTCCAGACCACGTCGCCCGTCGCCGACTTCCAGGCACTGAGGCGATCCGAGGCGTCGGCGCCGACCAGCAACTCGGCGTCGCCGCCGACGGCGCCGGTGCCACCGATCGTCTTCGTCCAGGCGATGGCGCCGCGCTCGCCGTTGACGCATCCGACGCCGGCCTGGAAGGAACGCGCGCACAGCAGCTCGCCGGCCCGCACGACCGGTCCGATGAGGTCGGCGAGGCGCTCGACCTCGTTGGCCCCGCGCGGTGCGCCGATCTGCACTTCCCAGCGCACCGCCGAGGAGATCGGATCGACCGCCGCCATGCGTGGCCCCTGGCCGACGACGAGGGTGTTCTTGTAGGCGGCGATCACGCCGGTCTGCGACAGCGTGAGGGCGTCGCCGGGCCGCTGCAGCTGCCACAGCCGGGCGCCGTCGCCGGCGTCGAAGGCGCGCACGGCCCGATCGACGCCGAGCACGAAAATCCTGCCGCCGGCAACCAGGGGCGCGGTGGCGACGCGAACGCCGAGCGGCTTGCGCCACCTGATCTGCCCGGCGTCCAGCGCCACGAGCTCGCCGTCGCGCGTGACCACGGCAGCCACCGTGCCGTCGCTGCCGACGCCGGCGGAGATCTTGCTGCCGACGCTGGTGCGCCAGATCGTCCTGCCGCTCTCTGCTTCGACGGCCATCACGCTGCCGTCGCTCGCCGCGAGGGTGAGCACCCCGCCGTTGACGGCGACAGTGAGCGGGAATTGAACCGCACCGACGTTCTGGCTCCACGCCGGCCGGACTGCCAGCGGCGCGGCAATCGGCTCGAGCGGCTTGGGCTTCGGCCGGTCGCTGCCGAACGAGCAGGCGGCCAGCGACAAGGCCAGCGCGAGCGCCGCCGCCGCGCGCCTCACCGGGCCGCCTCCACGCCGCTCGCCGCCGACGCCGGGGCAGCGGCGCCGAGCACGTTGAGCTTGGCCTCGACCAGGCGGCGATAGTCGACCTTCGAATCCATCCCGGCGAGCGCGTTCTGGTATGCAGAGCGCGCCTCGGCCGCCTTTCCCTGGGCCAGCAGCACGTC
>CAXSEJ010000176.1:2530-5788 GCA_964236395.1 uncultured Rhizobacter sp. | reverse complement strand
CCGAGCGAAGCACCGATGCCGCCCTGCGCCGCGACGGTGTGCGAGCGGGTCGGGAACACCTTCGACAGCACAGCGACGTTCAGGCCGGCGCGCGAGAGCTGCAGCGAGGCACGCATTCCGGAGCCGCCGGCGCCGACAACGACGACGTCGAAGCGGCGCGTGGGCACCGAGGGGCGGCCGATCACGGGGCTTTCCATCACAGTCTCCACAGGACCTGGATGGCCCACCCGGCGCAGCCGACGAGCCAGGCGATGGTGACGACGTCGAGCGTCAGACGGATCGCCACGGGCTTGACGTAGTCCATCCAGATGTCGCGCATGCCGACCCACACGTGGTAGAGCATGGAGACGATGGTGACGAAGGTGAGCACCTTCATCCACTGGCTCGAGAAGATCGCCGACCACCGGTAGTAGTCGAGGGCGCCCGGCATCAGCACCTGCACGACGACGGCGATCGTGAAGATGGCCATGAAGACCGACGTGATGCGCTGGGCAAGCCAGTCGCGCAGCCCGTAATGAGCACCGACGACCAGGCGTCGGGAACCGAAGGAAATGGCCATGGCGGTCGTGTTCAGGAAAAGAGCTTGACGCCGAGTGCCAGCGCAATCACGACGCTGAGCACGATGGCGACGAGCGCCGAGACCTGACCAAAGCGCTGGTCGACGGCATGGGTGGCGTCCATCCAGAGGTGGCGCAGTCCGGCGAGAAAGTGGAACAGGTAGGCCCAGATCAGGCCGAACACGACCAGCTTGACGAGCACCGCGGGAAGGAACCCGGCGCCGTATCGAAACACGCCGGTGAACTGCGCGTACGACACTTCGGAGGTGAGGCTCTTGTCGAACATCCAGATCGCGAACGGCAGCAGCAGGAACATCGCGGCGCCGCTGATCCGGTGCAGGATGGAAACCCATCCGGCGGGGGGGAGCCGGTACTGCGTGAGCTGAGTGACGTGGATGTTGCGATAAACCGGCTGCCGCTTGAGCGGCTGTTCCTTCAGCGACGTGGCCATGTCAACCTTTTGTTCGACTCGGCGATTTTCGAATCCGAAACGCCGGTGAGCTTATGATTTTATTGCAACGCAGCAGACTTTACCGCGCCGCTCCCCGGTGCCCCTTTTGGAGAACTCATGAAGAAGCCCCCCGTCCGCGTCGCGGTCACCGGCGCTGCCGGCCAGATCGGCTATGCCATCGTCTTTCGCATTGCCGCCGGCGAGATGTTGGGCAAGGACCAGCCCGTGATCCTCAGCCTGCTCGAAGTGCCGGCCGAGAAGGCGCAGCAGGCACTCAAGGGCGTGATCATGGAGCTCGACGACTGCGCCTTCCCGCTGCTCGCGGGCGTGGAAGCGCACGGCGATCCCATGACGGCGTTCAAGGATGCCGATTACGCATTGCTCATCGGCTCGCGCCCGCGCGGCCCGGGCATGGAGCGGGCCGAGCTGCTTGCCGTCAACGCCGAGATCTTCACCGCCCAGGGCAAGGCGCTCGACGCCGTGGCCAGCCGCAGGGTCAAGGTGCTGGTGGTCGGCAACCCGGCCAACACCAACGCCTGGATCGCGATGAAGAGCGCGCCCGGCCTGCCGCGCGAGAACTTCACCGCAATGCTCCGGCTCGATCACAACCGTGCCCTCAGCCAGGTGGCCGCAAAGACCGGCAAGCCGGTCGCGGAGATCGAGAAGCTCACCGTCTGGGGCAACCACTCGCCGACGATGTACGCCGACTACCGCTTCGCGACGATCGCCGGCCAGAGCGTGCCGCCGATGATCGAAGACCCGGCCTGGAACGCCGGCACCTTCCTGCCGACCGTCGGCAAGCGCGGCGCGGCCATCATTGCGGCACGCGGCGTCTCGTCGGCCGCCTCGGCGGCCAACGCGGCGATCGATCACATGCGCGACTGGGCTCTCGGCACGAACGGCAAGTGGGTGACGATGGGCGTTCCTTCGGATGGTCAGTACGGCATTCCGAAGGACACGATGTTCGGCTTCCCGGTCACCACCGCCAACGGCGAGTACCAAGTCGTCGAGGGCCTGCCCATCGACGCCTTCAGCCAGGAGCGCATCGACGCCACCTTGAAGGAGCTGCGCGAAGAGCAGGACGGCGTGAAGCACCTCGTCTAGCGGTTCGCGAGGCGAAGCGCGTGACGCAGTGCCGCTCCTGGGGTAACTCCCCGTAAACCCGCTGGCGCGGCACCGTCGCATCTCCACAATCGCAGACGCTCTCACTGCCTAAAGGTCACGCATGTCCGCATCCAGATCACTTCGCCGCGCGGTCGGCGAACTTGCCGTCGCGCTGGCGGGGGTCGCTTTGCTCGCTCCCGCGGTCGCCGCCGACTCGGCGAAGGCCGCGAAGCCGGCCGCCAAACCCGCGCGCAAGGCGCCGGTCGTCGTCGACGTGGCGGTCGCCGACGCGCAGCCGGAGCAGGTGAAGGCGGCCGAGCTCGTGTACTACGGCGTCTACGACTGCGAGTTTCAGCAGACGGTGCAGATCACGCAGAGCGCGAAGCACTCCGCCTACGTCGACGTCAGGTCGAACAAGTCGAACTGGCTCATGCGTCCGGTGCTGTCGTCGACGGGCGCGATCCGGCTCGAAGACGTGCGCGGCGAGACGCTGATGGTGCAGATCGCGGCCAAGTCGATGCTGCTCAACGTCAGGTCGGCGCAGCGCATCGTCGACGACTGCATCAGCCCGAAGCAGCGCGAACTGATCGCCGAAGCCAAGGAAGCCAAGGAAGCCAAGGCGGCCAAGGCGGCGGCCGAAGCAGCGCCCGTCAAGGCCATCGCCGACGCCGCGACCGGCAACCCGAACGACGCGGTCGCCGCGACGCCGCCGAAATAGCAGCGCATGGCGATGGAAAGCGCGCCCCGCGGGGCGCGCTTTTCGTGCTGCGTGCGGATAATGCGGCGGCCTTGCCCTTGCGGCCACCACGCCGTCGCCCATGACCCGCCCTTACAACTTCAGCCCGGGCCCCGCCGCCCTCCCCGAGGCCGTGCTGCGCCAGGCCGCCGACGAGCTCCTCGACTGGCACGGCACCGGCATGTCGGTGATGGAAATGAGCCATCGCGGCAAGGACTTCATGGCCGTCCAGGCCGAAGCCGAGGCGCTGCTGCGCGAGCTGCTCGACGTGCCGACGAGCTACAAGGTGCTCTTCCTGCAGGGCGGCGCCATCGGCCAGAACGCCATCGTTCCGATGAACCTGCTGCGCGGCAAAAGCGGAGCCGACTACGTGAACACCGGCGAGTGGGCGACCCGCTCGATCGCCGAGG
>CAXSEJ010000176.1:0-2520 GCA_964236395.1 uncultured Rhizobacter sp. | reverse complement strand
GATTCGCCTCTCCCAGAGGGTCGGGTCCGAGCACCACTCCTCGACGGTGTAGCCGAGGATCTCCTCGACCTGAGGGGAGATGAAGGTCCACTCTCCGCCGGCGCCGAGTCCGGCCCTGTAAATGACTGAGGGCAGGCGTTCGATCAGCGTCCGGACGCGGTGCTCCGCATCGGCGAGAGAGTCATTGACGCGAACCCGCTCGATCGCCGAGGCGGCGCACTTCTGCAGGGTCAATGTCGCCGCCAGCGGAGCGGACAACGGCTTCACCGCGATTCCGCCGCGCGACACCTGGAAGCTCGACCCCGAGGCGGCCTACGTCCACATCTGCGCCAACGAGACCATCTCCGGGCTCGAGTACCACTGGGTGCCGGAAACGGGCGGCGTGCCGCTCGTCGCCGACATGTCGTCGAGCATCCTGTCGCGCCCGATCGACGTCTCGCGCTACGGGCTGATCTACGCCGGAGCGCAGAAGAACATCGGCCCGGCCGGCCTCACGATCGTCGTCGTCGACGAGCGATTGCTCGGCGGCCCGTTGCCGACCACGCCCTCCGCGTTCGACTACACGGTGCAGGCGGCGAACAACTCGATGATCAACACGCCGCCGACGTTCGCGATCTATCTGGCCGGACTGGTGTTCCGCTGGATCCGGTCGCTGGGCGGGCTGAGCGCCATGGCCGAACGCAATCGCGCCAAGGCGAAGATCCTGTACGACTGCATCGACGCGAGCGGCTTCTACCGCAACGCCATCGCACCGAGCGACCGCTCGATCATGAACGTCACCTTCCATCTGCCCGACCCGTCGTTCGACGGGCCATTCCTCGAGGCGGCAAGAGCGGCCCACCTGCTGCAGCTGAAGGGCCACCGCGTGGTCGGCGGCATGCGTGCGTCGATCTACAACGCCATGCCGCTCGAAGGTGCCCAGGCACTGGTCGAGCTCATGCGCGAATTCGAGCGTCGCCACGGTTGACCGGGCAGTATGTATAATTTCAACATACTTGCGTAGTCATACTTACCTGGTCATACCGACGGAGTGCAGATGGAAGCGACAGTCGCGGAACGAGGCCAGATCACCCTGCCCAAAGCCGTGCGCGACGCTCTCGGGCTGACCAAGGGCACACAGTTGAAGGTGGAGCTCGACGGCGGGCGAATCATCCTGCGCAAGAACGTCGACGACGCGCTGTCGCGCCTGCGCGGCCGCTTCAAGCTGCCCGAGGGCGTCAGCACCGACGACGTGATGCGCGAGCTGCGCGGCCGCGCACCCGGTGACCCGGTCGAACCCTGACGGCATGATCGCCGTCGATTCTTCCGTGCTCATCGACCTGATCGGCGGCGACGCCCGCGCCGAAGCCGCCGAAGACAGCGTGCGCCTGGCCCTCAGCCGCGGACCGGTGGTCGTCTGCGATGTCGTCGTCGGTGAAGTGGTCGCCGGGCTGGGCTACGGCGCCGAGCTGCTCGACGTGCTCGAAAACGCCGGCATCACCTTCTCGGCGACCGAGGCCCGTGCCGCGGTCCGCGCCGGCGAAATGCAACGGCGCTACAAGCAGCGCCGGGTCACGACCGGCCGCCCCGACCCGGTGCAGCGCTCGGTGCCCGACTTCCTGATCGGGGCCCATGCCTTGCTGCAGTGCACCGGCCTCATCACGCGCGACGCGGGTTTTTTCCGCGACTACTTCAAGGGACTCAAGGTCTTCGTTCCCAAAGAGGCCTGATCCGACGCTGCCACTTCCTTGTTCCAGACCCTTTCGAGACCCGCCACCATGCCGCACGCCTTTTCGTCCACGCTGAAGACCTTCAAGACCGCTTCCGGCAAGGAGGGCCGTTTCTACTCGCTGCCCGAGCTCGCCAAGACGCATGCCGGCGTCAACCGCCTGCCGGTCTCGATGCGCATCGTGCTCGAGTCGGTGCTGCGCCACTGCGACGGCAAGAAGGTCACGCCGGCGCACGTCGTCGAGGTCGCGCAGTGGCAGGCAAAGGCGCCGCGTCTCGACGAGATCCCTTTCGTCGTCGCCCGCGTCGTGCTGCAGGACTTCACCGGCGTGCCGCTGCTCGCCGACCTCGCCGCCATGCGCACGGTCGCCCACGAGATGGGCAAGGACGCGAAGTCCATCGAGCCGCTGGTGCCCGTCGACCTCGTCGTCGACCACTCGATCATGATCGACTACTTCGCAAGCAAGAAGGCACTCGATCTGAACATGCGGCTGGAGTTCAAGCGCAACCTCGAGCGCTACCAGTTCATGAAGTGGGGCATGCAGGCGTTCGACACTTTCGGCGTCGTGCCGCCGGGCTTCGGCATCGTCCACCAGGTGAATCTCGAGTACCTGGCGCGCGGCGTGCACAAGAGCAAGGACAAGACGAAGGGCGAGCCGACCGCCGAGCTGGCCGGCAAGGCCGGCGCTCCGGTCTACTACCCCGATTCGCTCGTCGGCACCGACAGCCACACGACGATGATCAACGGCGTGGGCGTCGTCGGCTGGGGCGTCGGCGGCATCGAGGCCGAAGCGGCCATGCTCGGCCAGCCGG
>CAXSEJ010000175.1:0-5802 GCA_964236395.1 uncultured Rhizobacter sp. | reverse complement strand
GTTCTGGCCCAAGCCGGTGATCGTGCGGCTCTCCGACTTCAAGAGCAACGAGTACAAGAAGCTCATCGGCGGCTCGCGCTACGAGCCGGAGGAAGAGAACCCGATGCTCGGCTTTCGCGGCGCATCTCGCTACGTGAGCGAGACCTTCGGCGAGGCCTTCGCGATGGAATGCGAAGCGCTGGTGCGGGTGAGGAAGGACATGGGCTACAGCAACGTCGAGGTCATGGTGCCGTTCGTGCGCACGCTGAGCCAGGCCGAGCGCGTGGTGGGCATGCTGGCCGAGCAGGGCCTGCGTCGAGCCTCGGCGGGCGGCAACGATGGCCTGCGCGTGATCATGATGTGCGAGGTGCCGAGCAACGCCATCCTGGCCGAGCAGTTCCTGGAGCACTTCGACGGCATGTCGATCGGCTCCAACGACCTGACGCAGCTCACGCTCGGCCTCGACCGCGACTCGGGTCTCGAGCTGCTGGCACGTGACTTCGACGAGCGCGATCCGGCCGTCAAGGCGCTCATCTCGCGCGCCATCGCCGCCTGCCGTGCCACCGGCAAGTACGTCGGCATCTGCGGCCAGGGGCCGAGCGACCACCCCGACTTCGCCGACTGGCTGGCCGACGAAGGCATCGTCTCGATCTCGCTGAACCCCGACACGGTCGTCGAGACCTGGCAGCGCCTGGCGACGCGTTAGAGCGCCAGCGTCATCTCCAGCTTGGCGTGGTACACGCCGCCGAGCTTGATGGCGCGCGGCAGCCGGCCGCAGGTCACGAAGCCGGCCGAAGCGTAGAGGGAGACGGCCGCGTCGTTGCCCTCGGTGACCGTCAGCACGAGGGTGTCGAGGCCGGCGCGGCGGGCTTCGCCGATGCCGGCCTCGAGCAGGGCGCGGGCGATGCCCTGCCGCCGTGCCTCCCTGCGCACCATCATGCCGATCACGCGGCCGATGTGGCGCACCTTCAGTCTCGGGTCGCGCTCGCAGCCGATGCTGCCGACGAGGCGGCGTCCGCGCAGGGCGCCGAGCAGGAAGTGACCGCCTTCCGGCCGGTCGACGCCGAGCCGCTGGAGGTAGTCGGCCGGCTCCTTGTGCCGCTCGGCAGCCGCGTCGGAGGTGAAGGCTTCGGGATGTGCGAGCAGCATCTCGTCGCGCAGCGCCTTGTAGTCGGCCAGGTCGGCGGCGGCCAACGGCCGAACCATGAAAGACGTGCCGTTCACCCGCCGACGCCGCGCATCCGCCCGGGCTAGCCGCCGATGTAGTGCATCTCGACGCGGCGCTCGCCGGTGCTGGACGACGCGGGCGAGCGGCCGCGCAGCTCCGAGTAGCGGTCGTCGCGGTGTTGCCAGACCAGGCCGATCGCCGCCGAGATCTCGGCGTCGCTGGCGCCGCTGCGCAGCAACCCGCGCAGGTCGTGGCCGCGGCTCGCGAACAGGCAAAGGAAGAGCTTGCCCTCGGTCGACAGGCGGGCGCGGTTGCAGTCGCCGCAGAACGCCCGCGTGACGCTCGAGATCGTGCCGATCTCGCCGGCCACGCCCGGGTCGCGGTAGCGCCAGCGCTCGGCCGTCTCGCCTGCGGCGGCGACGGGCAGGCGGACGAGGCCGAACTCGTCGTCGAGGCGGCGCACGATCTCCGTCGAGGGCACGACCTCGTCCATGTGCCAGCCGTTGGTGGCGCCGACGTCCATGTACTCGATGAAGCGCAGCGAGATGTTGCGGCCGCGGAAGTGGCGGGCCATCGGCACGATCTGGGCCTCGTTGGTGCCGCGCTTGACGACCATGTTGACCTTGATCGGGCCGAGCCCGGCGTGCTCGGCCGCGTCGATGCCGCGGAGCACGTCGGCCACCGGAAAGTCGGCGTCGTTCATGCGGCGAAAGATCGCGTCGTCGAGCGCGTCGAGGCTGATCGTCACGCGGCCAAGGCCGGCCGCCTTGAGCGATGCGGCCTTCTTCGCGAGCAGCGAGCCGTTGGTGGTGAGCGTGAGGTCGACCGGGGCGCCCTCGGCGGTGCGCAAAGGTGCAAGCAGGCCGACGAGGTGCTCGAGGCCGCGGCGCAGCAGCGGCTCGCCGCCGGTAAGCCGCAGCTTCGTCGCGCCGTGGCCGACGAAGAGCTGCGCCGTGCGCGCGATCTCCTCGAAGCTGAGCAGCGACGACTGCGGCAGGAAGGCGTACTGCTTGTCGAACACGTCCTTCGGCATGCAGTAGCTGCAGCGGAAATTGCAGCGGTCGGTGACCGAAATGCGCAGATCGCGCAGCGGGCGCGAGAGCCGGTCGAACAGCTCGCCGGTCGGCGCGTCGAGCGTCGACGGGATCGCCGGCAGGCTCGCGCGGTAGCGGTGATCGGCAACGGGAATGACGCGTTCGGCCATCGGCCGATTGTGCCTCGCCGGGCGTCAGCGACTCGTCGTCGTGGCCGCCGAGGCGGCGCCGGCGACCTTGTCGACCAGCGTGGCGCTCTCGGCGCGGCGGGCGCCGGTGAAGCGCCTGGTCCAGTAGTCGAAGCTCATGTCTTCGGTGCGCACCGACTTGCCCGAGCTCGGCGCATGGATGAAGCGGTTGGCGCCGACGTAAATGCCGACGTGCGAGAAGGTGCGCTTCAGCGTGTTGAAAAACACCAGGTCGCCGGGCCGCAGGTCGGCGCGATCGACGGCCACGAGGCCGAGCGCCGAGGCCTGCTCGTCGGCGCTGCGTGGCAGCACGAGGCCGAGGCTCATCTCGTACACGTGGCGGGTGAAGCCGCTGCAGTCAAAGCCGGTGTCGGCGGAGTTGCCTCCGGGCTGATAGCGCACGCCGATGAAGTTCATCGCGCCGATGACCATCGCCGCGGCGCGGTCCCGCACCTTGCGGAGCAGGCCCGGTTCGACCGGCGGCTCGACCGGCGGCTGGGGCGGCTCGGCCGGCGCGGCGGCGGGCGCGGCGAGCAATCCCTTGTCGGCGAGGAACTGCTGGACCGGATCGGGCGCTTCGCCGGGATCGGCGAAGGCGCCGGCGGCGGCGAAGAAGAAGAGGGCGGCGAACGCGGCGGCGTGGGCGGCGTGGGCGGAGCCGGCGAGCGGGGCGGACCGGTTTTGCATCGGGGCGAAGCTTAGGCGGGGCGCAGGCCCCGAGTCAACCTGCGCGGCGAGACCTTCCGCACGCTGCGATATCGTGGTCGGCAACGCATGGCGACGGGACGAATCATGTTCAAGGCACTGATGCTCGAGAACGACGAGGCGGGGTTTCGCGCCTCGGTGCGCGACGCCGACGAGGCACGACTGCCGGAAGGCGACGTGCTCGTTCGCGTCGAGTACTCGACGCTCAATTTCAAGGACGGCCTTGCCATCACGAACCGCAGTCCGGTCGTGCGCGCCTGGCCGATGGTCGCGGGCATCGACGGTGCCGGCACCGTGATCGCGTCTTCGCACCCGGCCTGGAAAGTCGGCGATGCGGTCGTCCACAACGGCTGGGGCGTCGGCGAAACGCGCTGGGGCTGCCTGGCCGAGCAGGCCCGCCTGCAGGGCGACGGCCTGGTGGCGCGGCCCGCGGCGTTCAGCGCCCGGCAGGCGATGGCCATCGGCACGGCGGGGTACACGGCAATGCTGTGCGTGCTGGCGCTCGAGCGCCACGGCCTTGGCAGCGACGGCGGGGGCGAGGTGCTGGTGACCGGCGCCACGGGCGGCGTCGGCAGCATCGCGATCGCGCTGCTGAGCCGGCTCGGCCACCGGGTCACGGCTGCGACGGGCAAGGCCGGCGAGGCCGAGTACCTGCGCTCGCTGGGCGCCGCCGAGGTCACCGACCGCGCCGAGCTGGCGGCTCCGGGCAAGCCGCTGCAGAAGGAACGCTGGTCGGCGGTGATCGACGCCGTCGGCAGCCATACGCTCGCCAACGCGCTGGCGCAGACACGCTACGGCGGCGTCGTCGCGGCCTGCGGCCTGGCCCAGGGCCACGACCTGCCCGCGACGGTGATGCCGTTCATCCTGCGTGGCGTGACGCTGGCCGGCGTCGACAGCGTCATGGCGCCGCTGGCGGCGCGGCAGCACGCCTGGCACCGGCTGGCGCGCGATCTCGATCCGAAGCTGCTCGACTTCATCGCAGAAGAGGTCGGCCTCGACGCTGCCATCGACAAGGCGGCCGCGCTGATGGCTGGCCGGGTGCGAGGCCGCATCGTCGTCCGCATCTGAGCAGCGACGGTCGGGCCTGCGCTCTTCAGCGGACGAGCCGGGACAGGGCGCGAAACCTGGCGTGCCGGCTGGTGCCGAGCCACTCGAAGATCACCATCTCGGTGGTCACCACGTCGGCGCCGTGCGCGCGCGCCCGCTCGGTCGCGGCAAGCCGGTTGTGCGGGTGACGCGAGCCGACCGCGTCGGCCACCCATTTCACCGCGTGGCCGATGGCCATGAGGCCGAGCGCCGTCTGCAATGCGCAGACGTGCGCTTCGCAGCCGGCGACGACAAGCGTGTTGCGGCCAGCGGGCAGGCGGCGCAGGAAGCCTTCTTCGGCAGCGGCCGAGAAGTGGAACTTGGCCAGCACCGTGTCGCACAGTGCGGCGATCTCCGGCACCAGCGGGCCGAGCCCGTCGGGGTTCTGCTCCGTGCCGATGACGTGGATGCCGAGCTCGCGTGCCGCCGTCGCCAGCTGGACGCAGCGGCGCACGACGCTCTCGCCGTCGCGGATGACCGGCATCAGGCGAACCTGCGGGTCGACGATCAACAGCGTGCAATCGTCGGGCGTGCAGAGGGGGCTCATCGAAACCTCCGTGGTGGGCGCCGGCATTCTCTGTCGAGTTCGCGCCTCGGCACAATCGACCGGTCGAACCCGAGGAGGCGGCGATGTCGATGAACGCTACCGAGTACCGAGAGTCGCTGCGCCGCTACAAGCCGCGCGTGTTCGTCGACGGCCGAAGGATCGAGAGCGTGGCCGATTGCGCTGCGCTGCAGCCGGGCATCAACGCCATCGGCGTGACCTACGACTTCGCCCTGCGCCAGGAGCTCGCGCCCATCATGCAGGCGGTGCAGGCCTCGAGCGGCAAGACCGTCAACCGCATGCTGCACACCGACGCCAGCAGCGGCGACCTGCTCAACAAGCTCGAGGCGGTGCGCGTGCTCTGCCAGGAAACCGGCTGCGCGCAGCGCTACCTGGCCCACGACGCCTTCAGCGCGCTGCGCCAGTCGACGGCCCGCATCGACGCCGACAAGGGCACCGCCTACGCCGAGCGCTTCACCGCTTACCTGCACGACTTCCAGGACCGCGACCTGAGCGTCGGCATCTGCATGACCGACGCCAAGGGCGACCGCAGCAAGCGGCCGCACGAGCAGGCGAACGTCGACAGCTACGTGCACATCGTCGAGCGCAGCGCGCGCGGCATCGTCATCTCGGGCACCAAGGCGATCGTCACCGGCGCCCCTTACGTGCACGAGTTCCTCGTCATGCCGTGCCGCGCCATGACCGAGGCCGACGCCGCCTTCGCCGTCTGCTGCGCCGTGCCGTGCGACGCCGACGGCATCACGATAGTCGCGCGGCCGGCGGGACGGCCGGGCGAGAAGGCGGCGCTGTTCTCGAACAAATACGGCCAGTCGACCGGCGTGGTGATCTTCGACCGCGTCTTCGTGCCGTGGGAGCGCGTGTTCCTGGCCGGCGAGTGGGAGCACTCCGCCCACCTCACCTACAGCTACGCCACGCACCACCGCCACACCTGCATCGCGGCCCGGGCCGGCTTCGGTGACCTGCTCATCGGCGCCGGCGCGCTGATGTGCGAGGCGAACGGCTTCGACCCAGGTGCCGAGAGCCACCTGCGCGAGCAGATGGTGCAGCTCATCACCATCACCGAGGGCTTCTACGCCT
>CAXSEJ010000174.1:0-5819 GCA_964236395.1 uncultured Rhizobacter sp. | reverse complement strand
TGGTCGACATCGTCATGATCCGCACCTTCGAGCAGGCCAAGCTCGAGGCCTTCGCGGCGCACTCGCGCGTGCCGGTCATCAACGGCCTGACCAACGAGTTCCATCCATGCCAGATCCTGGCCGACGTCTTCACCTGCATCGAGCAGCGCGGCAGCATCGCGGGCAAGGTCGTGGCCTGGGTCGGCGACGGCAACAACATGGCGGCGACGTGGCTGCAGGCCGCCGACATCCTCGGCTTCACCTTGCACGTGAGCACGCCGGGCGGCTACGAGATCGACGCGGCCGCCGCCGGCGTGAAGCGGGCTGACTGCGTCAAGACCTTCCGCGACCCGCTCGACGCCTGCCGCGGTGCCGACGTCGTGACCACCGACGTCTGGACCAGCATGGGCTGGGAGGCCGAGAACGCCGCGCGCCGACAAGCGTTCGCCGACTGGTGCGTCGACGCCGAGATGATGGCCGCCGCCCGGCCCGACGCGCTTTTCATGCACTGCCTGCCCGCGCACCGCGGCGAGGAAGTCACTGCCGCGGTCATCGACGGGCCGCAGTCGGTCGTCTGGGACGAGGCCGAGAACCGCATGCACGTGCAGAAGGCACTCATGGAGTACCTGCTTCTGGGCAGGATCGGCTGACGCCGAGGGCACTCATGACAGCGCATCCGCGTCGACCCGATGGGCGACGCTGCACCGGCGGAGCGGCAGCGTTTCAGGCGAGCAGCGCCTCGCGCACGAACTCGAGCCGGTCCTGGCCGAAGAACATCGTGCCGCCGACGAAAAAGGTCGGCGCGCCGAACACGCCGCGGGCGACCGCCTCCTCGGTGGTCGCGACCAGCCGGGCCTTGACCTCCGGATCGGCGACGTGCGCGGCGAAGGCGGCCGCATCGAAGCCGGCGGCGGTGAGCCGGGCGCTCAGCACGGCCGGGTCGCCGAGGTTTTCGGGTGCCTCCCACATCGCCCGGAACACGACCGCGACGTAGCGATCGAAGTCGCCCGGCTGGCGCAGCTGCATGGCCGCGGCACCGCGCATCAGCGTCAGCGTGTTGATCGGGAAGTGCGGGTTGAAGCGGAGCGGCACGCCGTAGCGCTCGGCCCAGCGGCGCATGTCGTCGTTCATCCACCGGCTCTTCGCCGGCACGCTCGCCGGGCTCGCGTTGCCCGTCGCCTTGAACACGCCGCCGAGCAGCATGGGCCGCCAGGCGATCTCGGCGCCGGCCTCGGCGGCGATCTTCGCCAGCCGCCGGTACGCGAGGTACGAGGTCGGGCTGCCGAAGTCGAAGAAGAATTCGACAGTGCGTGTCATCACCAGGTCTCCATCCAGGGCCGCAGGTCCAACTCGTGGGTCCAGGCGCTGCGCGGCTGGGCATGCAGGTTCCAGTAGTTGTCGGCGATCGCCTCCGGGTCGAGGATGCCCTCGCGCTCCTTCAGCGCGTAGCGCTCGGGGAAGTTGTCGGCGATGAACGCCGTGTCGATCGCGCCGTCGATGACGACGTGGGCGACGTGAATGCCGCGCGGGCCGAGCTCGCGCGCCATGCTCTGCGCGAGGGCGCGCAAGGCGTGCTTGGCGCCGGCGAAGGCGGCGAACCCGGCCGAGCCGCGCACGCTCGCCGTCGCGCCGGTGAAGAGGATCGTGCCGCGGCCGCGCTCGAGCATGCCCTTGGCGACCTCGCGCCCCATCAGGAAGCCGGCCAGCGCGCCCATCTCCCAGACCTTGCGGTAGACGCGTTCCGTCGTCTCGACGATGCCGAAGCGGACGTTGGCGCCGATGTTGAACACCGCCACTTCGATCGGTGCGATCTCGCTCTCGATGCGGGCGACGAGCGCCGCCATGTCGGCCTCCTTGCGGGCGTCGGAGGCGAAGCCATGCGCCTGCCCGCCGGCGCTGCGGATCTGCTCGACCAGCGGCTCGAGCTTGTCGGCCGTGCGCCGGGTGACGCAGGCGATCAGCCCCTCGGCCGCGAAGCGCCGGGCAATCGCGCTGCCGGTGGCGTCGCCGGCGCCCACCACGAGCACCGCCCTCTTCTCGTCGTTCATCGCCTGCCTCGTCGTGGCCCCGGACCGGGATCGTCGAACTGTGGCAGAAGACGCCACGCTCGGCCATCCGGACCCTCCGTGCCGTGGGCACACTCGCGTCAGCCACCGGCGCTCGACGCGCGTGCTGGCCGGACCGGAGCGGCCCTGCGTTGACCCGGCGATCGGCGGGGTCGCAGAATCCGGCATGGACACCCGCACCTCCCTTGCCCGCTTGAACACCGAGCGCATCCGCGACGTGCTTCGGGCCCAGGGCGTCGACGCCGTCCTGGTGCCGTCGAGCGATCCGCATCTCTCCGAGTACCTGCCCGAGCGCTGGCAAGGCCGGCAGTGGGCGTCGGGCTTCACCGGCTCCGTGGCCACGCTCGTGGTCACCACCGAAGGTGCCGCCTTGTTCGCCGACAGCCGCTACTGGGTCCAGGCCGACAAGCAGCTCGCCGGCAGCGGCATCGAACTGGTGAAGATTGCTGCGCCCGCGTCGAGCCAGCACGTCGACTGGCTGTGCGCGCACCTCGGAGCCGGCACCACCGTCGCCGTCGACGGCCAAGTGATGGCGCTGGCCTCGGCCCGCCGGCTGCGCGGCAGCCTCGAGGCGGCCGGCATCGCGCTGCGCACCGACCTCGACGTGTTCGCCGCCGCCTGGCCCGAGCGCCCGTCGGCGCCGGCGCAGGCCGTCTACGAGCACCACGGCGTGGAAGCGCCGGAACCGCGGGCGGCCAAGCTGGCGCATGTGCGCGCTGCCATGGCTGAACGCGGCGCCACGCATCACCTCGTCTCGACGCTCGACGACGTGGCCTGGCTGCTCAATCTGCGCGGCGCCGATGTCGGCTACAACCCGGTTTTCCTCGCCCACCTCCTGCTCGGGCCGGAATCGGCGACGGTGTTCGTCGGTGCCGGCAAGATCGGCCCCGACCTCGCCGCCACACTGGCCTGCGACGGCGTCGTCGTGGCACCGTACGACACCGCGGCCGTCGTGCTCGCCGGCCTCGCCGCCGACGACGTGCTGCTGGTCGACGCGAAGCGCACCACGCTCGGCCTGGTCGAGCTATCGCCGGCGCGGCGAGTCGAGGCCATCAACCCGAGCACTCTGGCAAAAAGCCGCAAGAGCGACGCCGAAGCCGCCCAGGTTCGGCGCGCGATGGTCGAAGACGGCCTGGCGATGTGCGAGTTCTACGCCTGGCTCGAAGCTGCCCTCGCCGACCCGGCCGGGCACGGGCCTATCACCGAGCTCACCATCGACGAGCGCCTGACCGCGGCGCGGGCGCGGCGTCCCGGCTACGTCGGGCCGAGCTTCGCGACCATCGCCGCATTCAACGCCAACGGCGCCATGCCGCACTATCGCGCGCTGCCGGAGTCGCACGCCCGCATCGAAGGCGACGGCCTGCTGCTCGTCGACAGCGGTGCCCAGTACCGCGGCGGCACGACCGACATCACGCGCATGTGGCCCATCGGCACGGTCAGCGCGGAGCACCGGCGCGATGTGACGCTCGTCCTGCGCGGCACGATGGCGCTCAGCCGCACGCGCTTCCCACGCGGCACGCTGTCGCCGATGCTCGACGCCATCGCGCGCGCGCCGCTCTGGCAGGAAGGCCTCGACTTCGGGCACGGCACGGGCCACGGCGTCGGCTACTTCCTGAACGTGCACGAAGGCCCGCAGAGCATCTCCCGCGTGGTCGCCGAGCCAGCGATGGCGATGGAGCCGGGCATGATCACGAGCATCGAGCCGGGCGTCTACCGTCCGGGGCGCTGGGGCGTGCGCGTCGAGAACCTGGTGCTCAACGTGCCGGCTCGCATCGCTTCGACCGGGTTCGGCGAATTCCTCGAATTCGAAACGCTCACGCTCTGCCCGATCGACACCCGCTGCCTCGACGCCTCGCTGCTGCGTGCCGACGAGGTCGCGTGGCTGAACGACTACCACCGCATGGTCGGCGAGCGCCTGGCGCCCCATCTCGACGGCCCGGCGCTGGCCTGGCTGCGGTTGCGCACGCAGCCGATCTGACCGCACTTCGCGGTCGACGAGGCCCGATGGCACTCAAGGATCGGCCCGCCATGCCGAAATCAGACGGGGCGATGTTTTCACGGGGGAAACACGCGACCACCTCTGCGGAGCTTCATGAACCTGTCCGAGGGCCACCGGCTGCTGCCCATCGTGGCGAGCTTCGCGATCAGCGCGGTCTTGCTGTGGCTCGGCTCTGAATTCTTCGCTGCCGCCCGCGCCCGGCGGCGGACGTTCGAACGGCGCATGACGGCCTGCGCCATCCTCCTCGCCGGCTGCGGCCTGTGGTGGCCGGGTCACTTCCTCGGGCCGGCCGACGCGGCCGCTGGCGGGGCCGCGTCGTCGGGCACGGCGATGGCAGCCGGTGCTCTGGCGCTCGTTTTGGCGGCCCTCGCCGCAGCGACCGCCGCCACCGCGACGCGAAAGACCCTGCCCGCCTTCGCCGGCCTCGCGCTGGTGACGCTGCTCGTCGCTTACGGCCATTCGATGTTCGCCACCCCGGCGCTGTTTCGCACCACGTTCGCCGCCGGCGCCTGGGGCCCGGGCGTGGCCGTCTTCGCGCTCGCCAGCGTGCTCGTCCTCATCGCCGTGGAGTTCAAGCCGAGCCGCACGGCGCGGTCGGCCCGCCTCGCCGGCGCGGTGTTCGGTGCCGGCCTGCTGAGCATCGTCGCCTCGGTGGACGAGGCGCGCGAGGTCGCGGCACCGCTCGCTTGGGCCGAAGGCGTGCTGCTGGCGGCGCTCTGCGCGCTGGCGGTGACCATGCTGCAGTCGCTCGGCGCCGCCGCCCCGCGCATGCAACACGCCGCCAAACCGGCGCAGGCGGCCGCGCCGACGGTCGACAGCCTGACGCAGCTGCCGACTCGCGTCTACTTCGAGGAACGCCTGGCCGCGGCCGCCACCAAGGCCGACGCCGGCTCGACCCGCCTCGCCCTGCTGTTCATCGACCTCGACGGCTTCAAGCCGGTGAACGACACCTACGGCCACTCGATCGGCGACAAGGTGCTCGAGCAGGTCGGCCAGCGGCTCAAGGCGCTCTCTCGCGGCAAGGACGTCGTCGCCCGCGTCGGCGGCGACGAATTCCTGCTCCTGCTCAGCAACGTCACTTCGCAGGAGGGCATCTCGAACGTGGCCGAGCGGCTGATCCAGGGCCTCTCGCATCCCTACACCACCGAGGGCCGCGAGGTCGCGATCTCGTGCTCGGTCGGCATCGCCATGTACCCCGACGGCTGCAGCCACGCCAAGCTGATCGCCCGGGCCGACGCGGCGATGTACGCCTCCAAGCGCTCGGGCGGCTCCAAGCACTGCTTCTATTCCACCGCCATGGACGCCGACGCGCAGGCCCAGTTCGAGCTGCTGCGCGACCTGAGGAAGGCCGTCGGCGCCAACGAATTCGAGCTCTTCTACCAGCCGAAGATGGACGCGAAGAGCGGCAAGGTCACGGCCGTCGAGGCGCTGCTGCGCTGGAAGCACCCGACGCGCGGCACGCTGATGCCCAACACCTTCATTCCGATCGCCGAGCGCTTCGGCCTCATCGGCCAGATCGGCAACTGGGTCATCGAGGACGCCTGCCGGCAGAGCCGCCAGTGGCGCGACAAGGGCCTGCGCATGCGCGTGGCGATCAACCTCTCGGCGCACCAGATGCGCCAGGACGACATCGTCGAACGCATCACCGGCGCCCTGCAGACGCACCGCATCCACCCGTCGCTGCTCACCTGCGAGATCACCGAGTCGGCGGCGATGGAAGACACCAAGACCACGCAGACGACGTTTCGCCGCCTCGGCGAGCTCGGCACGCACCT
>CAXSEJ010000173.1:0-5819 GCA_964236395.1 uncultured Rhizobacter sp. | reverse complement strand
GCTCATCGAGCACGACGTGAAGCTGGTGATGGGCCTGTGCGACCGCGTCACGGTGCTCGACTACGGCAAGCAGATCGCCGAAGGCACGCCGGCCGACGTGCAAAGAAACGAAAAAGTCATCGAAGCCTACCTCGGCGCCGGCCACGCCTCGGCCTGATGATGAGCGAACGCAAAACGCTGCTCAAGGTCACCGGCCTGCGCGTCGCCTACGGCGGCATACAGGCGGTGAAGGGCGTGACCTTCGAGGTCATGGAGGGCGAGCTCGTCAGCCTCATCGGCGCGAACGGGGCGGGCAAGACGACGACGCTGAAGGCCATCACCGGCACCCAGCCGCCCGCCGGCGGCGAGATCGAGTTCATGGGCCGCAGCATCAAGGGCCAGGGGCCATGGGACCTGGTCAAGCAGGGCCTGGTGATGGTGCCGGAAGGGCGCGGCACGTTCACGCGCATGACCATCACCGAGAACCTGCAGATGGGCGCCTTCGTGCGCAACGACGCGGCCGGGATCGCCGCCGACATCGACCGGGTGTTCGCCATCTTCCCGCGCCTGAAGGAGCGCCGCAGCCAGCTCGCCGGCACCATGAGCGGCGGCGAGCAGCAGATGCTGGCGATGGGCCGGGCGCTGATGGCGCGGCCGAAGGTGCTGCTGATGGACGAGCCGTCGATGGGCCTGTCGCCGATCATGGTCGACAAGATCTTCGAGGTCGTCAACGACATCCACGGCCAGGGCACGACGATCCTGCTCGTCGAGCAGAACGCCAGCCGCGCCCTGCAGCTCGCCTCGCGCGGCTACGTGATGGACAGCGGCGAGGTCACGATGAGCGGCGAGGCCAAGGCCCTGCTCGCCGACCCGAAGGTGCGCGCCGCCTACCTGGGCGAGTAAGCCGGGATTGCCAAAGCCGCAGTGTCTTCGGAAGATGCCGCTCTGCGCCGCCGGAGCGCAGGCCCACAACGAAGGAGACACTCATGAAAGCGATCACATCCACGATGGCGGTTCTGGCCTGCGCTGGCGTGCTGGCCGGCTGTGCCAGCGGCGGCTCGAATGCCTGGACGACGCTCGTCGACGGCAGCCAGGGCCTCGACAACTTCAACCGCGTCGGCGAGGCGAACTGGACGGCCGCCGATGGCGCCATCCAGGCCAGCGCCGGCGGCAAGGACCCGGCCTACCTGGTGACGAAGAATTCCTACAAGGACTTCGCGATGCGCGTCGAGTTCTGGTCGAGCGACGACGCGAACAGCGGCGTCTTCATGCGCTGCCAGAACCCGGCCGTGATCACCGACGAAAACTGCTACGAGGCCAACATCTTCGATCAGCGGCCCGACCCGACCTACGGCACCGGCGCCATCGTCAAGGTGGCCAAGGTCGACCCCATGCCCAAGGCCGGCGGCAAGTGGAACATCTACGAGATCTCGGCCCGCGGCACGCGGCTGGTGCTCGTGCTGAACGGCGTCAAGACGGTCGATGTCGACGACTCCAAGCTCGCCAGCGGGCCGATCGCCCTGCAGTGGGGGCGCGGCACGATTCGCTTCAGGAAAGTCGAAATCCGGCCGCTCTGAGCCCGGCGTCCGCCGCGGGCGGTAGGCGACAATCAGCGGCATGAAACGAGGACTTTCATGCCGCTGATCGGCATGCTCTGCGAGCACCGGTCGGTGCTCCGCGAGCGCGACGCCTGCGCTGCCGTCGACGCATGAGGAGCCGCCCGTGAGCGCGGCGCCGGGCGGCGAGTTCCAGTGCGACGTGCTCGTCGTCGGCGGCGGTCCCGCCGGCGCGACGGTGTCGGCCTTGTTGGCCGGGCGCGGCCGCGACGTGGCCGTGCTCGAAAAGGCACATCACCCTCGGTTCCACATCGGCGAATCGCTGCTTCCCGCCAACGTGGCCCTGTTCGACCGGCTCGGTCTGCGCGCCGAGGTGGAAAAGATCGGCCTGCCGAAGTGGGGCGTCGAATTCGTCTCGCCCGAGCACGAACATCGCCAGTTCGTCGAGTTCGCCGACGCCTGGGACAAGTCGATGCCGTATGCGTGGCAGGTGCGTCGCTCCGAGCTCGACGAGCTGCTGTTTCGCCACGCCGCCGCGCGCGGTGCCCGCACGCTCGAGGGCCACCGCGTGCGCGAAGTCGCCTTCGACGAGGAGGGCGCCACCGCCGAGGTCGAGCTCGACGACGGTGCACGGCAGCGCTGGCGCGCGAAGTTCGTCGTCGATGCCTCGGGCCGCGACACGCTGCTCGCCAGCCAGCTGGGCAGCAAGAAGAAGAATCCGCGCCACAACAGCGCGGCGCTGTACGGGCACTTCACCGGCGCGACCCGGCTGCCCGGAAAGCTCGAAGGCAACATCACCATCTTCTGGTTCGAGCACGGCTGGTTCTGGTTCATCCCGCTGGCCGACGGCAGCACGAGCGTCGGCGCCGTGTGCTGGCCGCACTACCTCAAGTCGCGCCGCAAGCCCTTGGCCGAGTTCTTTCGCGACACGCTGGCGCTCTGCCCGGCGCTGGGCGAGCGATTGGCCGGCGCCGCGCTCATCGGCGAGCAGGTCCATGCGACCGGCAACTATTCCTACGCGAGCACGCGCAGCAGCGGCCCGCGCTACCTCATGCTCGGCGACGCCTACGCCTTCATCGACCCGGTGTTCTCGTCGGGCGTGTACCTGGCGATGCACAACGCCTTCGCGAGTGCCGACGTGATCGAGGCGGTGCTCGACGGCTCGAGCCGTGCGCCGGCGCTGCGGCGCGAGTTCGACCGCATGGTCCGGCGCGGGCCGCGCGAGTTCTCGTGGTTCATCTTCCGGGTCACCAATCCGACCCTTCGCGAGTTCTTCATGGCGCCCGAGAACCCGTTCCGCGTCAAGGAAGCGCTGCTGTCGCTGCTGGCCGGCGACATCTTCGGCAAGACGCCGATCTGGCGCTCGATCGCGATCCTGAAGGCGCTGTACTACCTGGTGTCGTTCGGCAACCTGCGGCGCACCGTGCGCGCCTGGCGCCGACGTCGCGCCAACATCCGCGACGTGGGCACGGTGTCGTCGTGAGGCCGGTCGTGGTCTCGATGGTCCTGCTCGGCGTGCTGTGCCTCGCCGCGGCCGCGCCTGCCCAGGAAGCGCCGTTGCCGGGCCCGGTGATCGATTCGCCGTCGCCCGAGATCGGCGACGCGGCCCCGCCCGGCACCGGCGAGCCGCTGTGGGAGCTGGGCCTCGGCGTCGCGGCGGTGCGCTTCGCCGACTACCGCGGCTCCGACCAGACCAATGTCTACGCCTTGCCGCTGCCCTTCGTCGCCTACCGTGGCCGCTTCCTGCGCGCCGACCGCGACGGCGCCCGCGCCATCCTGTTCGCCGGTCGCCGGGTCGAGGTCGACGTCAGCCTGTCGGCCTCGGTGCCGACGCGCAGCAAGAACAACGAGGCGCGCGAGGGCATGCCCAACCTGCCCGGCACCTTCGAGATCGGCCCCAACCTCGACGTCGAGCTGTGGCAGTCGGCCGATCGCAAGGTGAAGCTCGATCTGCGCCTGCCGGTGCGCCAGGCGATCACGCTCGAGAGCTCGCCGCGTGCGGTCGGCGTCACCTTCTCGCCCAACCTGAACCTCGATGTGCGCAGTGCCGTCGGCCGCTGGAACATCGGCTCGCTGGTCGGGCCCCTGTTCGCCGACCGTCGTCATCACGAGCACTTCTACGGCGTCGACTCCGAGTACGCCAGCGCCACCCGGCCGGCCTACCGCGCACCTGGTGGCTACGCCGGCTGGCGCGCGACGACGTCGTTCTCGCGCCGCCTCGGCGACGCCTGGCTCGGCGGCTTCCTGCGCTACGACGACCTGAGCGGCGCGCGCTTCGTCGACAGCCCGCTGGTGCGGCGCGAGCGTTCGGTCAGCGCCGGCTTCGGCGTGTCGTGGATCTTCGCGGTCTCGAGCCAGCGCGTGGTGACGGGAGATTGAGCTCCGGCGAAGCTGGCGCACCGGGCGGGTGGCGGAAGGTGCTGTTCCTCCTCGTCATCGGCCAGCTCGCGCTGATGTCGCTCGCCTGGGCGCTGGTCGCGCCGGTGCTTTCGGTGGCGCTGCCGCGACGAACCGGCGGCCGGCTGGGCAGGGCCTTCATTTCGTGGCTGTACCGGCATGCCTGGTCGACGGCGACGCACTTCGGCCTGATGAAGCTCGACGCCACGGCGCTCGATGCGTTGGGCGACGAGCCGGGCGGTCTGATCATCGCCGCCAACCATCCGAGCATGCTCGACGCGCTGATCATCGTGGCGCGCCTGCCGCGCAGCGTGTGCATCATGAAGGCCGAGTTGATGCGCAACGTCTTGCTCGGCAACGGCGCGCGGCTCGCGCAGTACATCCGCAACGACTCCGGGCACAGCATGGTCCGTGACGCCGTGGCGAGCCTTCGCGACGGCAACCAGCTGGTGCTGTTCCCCGAGGGCACGCGCACCGTCACGCCGCCGGTCAACGACTTCAAGCCGGGCCTGACCCTGCTGGCGCAGCGCGCCGGTGTGCCGATCCAGACCGTGCTGATCGAGAGCGAATCGCCGTACCTCGCCAAAGGGTGGCCGCTGCTCAGGGCACCGCCCCTGCCGGTGACGATGCGCGTTCGGCTCGGCCGCCGCTTCGCGCCGGAAGCGGATCACCGCGCGGCGCTGCGCCGCCTGCAGGCGTACTTCGCCGAGGAGCTCTCGCCATGACCCCCGTGCCGTCGTCGACGCACCTCGTCGTCATTCCCAGCTACAACGCCGGCCCGGCCGTCATGGCCACGGTGAAGGCGGCGCGGGCGGCCTGGGCGCCGGTGTGGGTCGTGGTCGACGGCAGCACCGACGGCACCGCCGAACAGCTGCTCGCGCTGGCGCGCAGCGACCCGCAGCTGCGCGTCGACGTGCTGCCGCGCAACGCCGGCAAGGGCGCCGCCGTCCTGCACGGCCTGGAAGCTGCCGCAGCCGCCGGCTTCACGCACGCCCTGACGATGGATTCCGACGGCCAGCATCCGGCCGACCTCATCGCCGACTTCATGCGTGCCTCGGCACAGCGCCCCGACGCGATGGTCCTCGGCCGGCCGGTGTTCGACGCCTCGGCGCCCTTGCTGCGCGTGCGTGGCCGGCGCATCTCGAACGCGTGGACGAACCTCGAGACGCTCGGCGCCGGCATCGACGACTCGCTCTTCGGCTTTCGCGTCTACCCGATTGCGCCGCTCGTCGACATCATGCGCGGCCGACGCTGGATGCGCCGTTTCGACTTCGACACCGAAGCCGTGGTTCGCCTGGCCTGGCGCGGCGTGCCGCCGATCAACATCGCCGCGCCGGTGAAGTACCTGCGCGCCGACGAGGGCGGCGTCTCCCACTTCCGCTACGGCCGCGACAACGCCCTGCTGACCGGCATGCACCTGCGCCTCATGGCCGGCTTCCTCATGCGCCTGCCGATGCTGCTGGCGCGCCGGCTCGCCGGCAAGCCGCCGTTCGTTTCCCGCTAGGGGGCCGAGTGGTCAGATCATTGCGCCGTTGATCGAGATCACCTGCCCGCTCACGTAGCCGGCCTCGTCGGAAACGAGGAACGCGACCAGCGCCGCCACCTCGGCCGCCGTGCCGGCCCGCTTCATCGGCACCATGCGCTCGATGGCAGCGCGGTCGAAGGTGGCTTCGGCCATGCCGGCGTCGATGATGCCCGGCGCCACCGCGTTGACCGTGATGCCGCGGCTGGCCAGCTCGAGCGCGAGCGACTTGGTGGCGCTGTTGATCGCGCCCTTGGCGGCCGAATAGTTCACCTGGCCGCGGTTGCCGGTGATCGAAGCGACGGACGACAGGTTGACGATGCGGCCCCAGCGCGTGCGGATCATCGGCATCACGAGCGGCTGGG
>CAXSEJ010000172.1:0-5834 GCA_964236395.1 uncultured Rhizobacter sp. | reverse complement strand
AGCGCCTGCCGTACGACAGCGAGGCGGCCAAGAAGCTGCTCGCCGATGCCGGCTATCCGAACGGCTTCGAGATCGGCATGAACTGCCCGAACGACCGCTACGTCAACGACGCGGCGGTGTGCCAGGCGGTGGCGGCCAACCTGGCGCGCATCGGCGTCAAGGTCAACCTGATGTCGGAGACCAAGGTCAGCTACTTCCCGAAGATCCTGCGTCGCGACACGAGCTTTTATTTGCTCGGCTGGACCCCTTCCACCGGCGACGCGCACGACGTGCTCTCCGCGCTCATCGCCACGCCCACGGACAAGGGTCAGGGCCAGTTCAACCTCGGCGCCTACAGCAACCCGAAGGTCGACGACCTGACTTTGAAGATCCAGTCCGAGACCGACGAGAAGAAGCGCAACGACCTGATCCGCGAGGCCTTCCGCATCCACCAGGACGACGTCGGCCACATCCCGCTGCACCAGCAGGCGCTCGCCTGGGGCATGAGCAACCGGGTGAGTCTGGTGCAGCTGCCCGACAACCGGATGTTCTTCAAGTGGATCACGCTGAAGGCCAAGTGATCGCGTCGCCGGGGCGCTGGGCGCGCTTTCTCGACGGCGACTTCTGGCACTCGTTCCGCAGTTCGCCGCTGGCCGTGGCGGCGGCGGCGATCGCGCTCGTCTGCGTGCTCGCCGCGAGCCTGGCCAACTGGGTCGCGCCGCACGACCCGTTCAACCTCGCCACGCTGGAGCTGAGCGACTCGATGCTGCCGCCGGCCTGGATGACGGGCGGCACCGCCAAGTACCCGCTCGGCACCGACGAGCAGGGCCGCGACGTGCTCTCGGCACTGATGTTCGGCGCCCGCATCTCGCTCTTCGTCGGCGCCGCGTCGGTGCTGCTTTCGCTCGTCGTCGGCGTGAGCCTCGGCCTGCTTTCCGGCTACGTCGGCGGCCGGCTCGACGCGCTGATCATGCGCATCTGCGACGTCACGCTGTCGTTCCCGTCGATCCTGATCGCCCTGCTCTTCGCCGGCGTCGGCCACGCGCTCTTTCCGAACGCCAACGACCTGCTCGCCTTCAGCGTCGTGATCATCGCCATCGCGCTGCCGGGCTGGGTGCAGTACGCGCGGGCGGTGCGGGGCTCGACGATGGTGGAGCGGCACAAGGAGTACGTGCAGGCCGCGCGCGTGATCGGCGTGCCGCCGCTGCGCATCATGCTGCGCCACGTGCTGCCCAACGTGATGGGGCCGGTGTTCGTGCTCTCGACCATCCAGGTGGCCGTCGCCATCCTCGCCGAGGCGACGCTGTCCTTCCTCGGCGTCGGCGTGTCGCCGACATCGCCTTCGCTCGGCACCTTCATCAACGAAGGCAACAAGCAGCTGTTCAGCGGCGCATGGTGGCTGGTGATCTTCCCGGGCGCGACGCTCGTGCTCATCGCCCTCAGCATCAACCTCTTCGGCGACTGGCTGCGCGACGCCCTCAATCCGCGCCTGCGCTGACCGGCTCGCGCGCCGCCACGGCCAAGGACTCGCCATGACCATTGCTCCCACCGTCCGGCTCGCCACGCTCGCCGGCACCTCTGTGCTGGCCTCGGCCTGCGCCAGCAGCGGCTACCACTTCTCGGAACTCGAGGGCAGGCGCTACTTCCGGGCGCCCATCGACACCTACGCCGTCACGGTCGTCCGTGTCGACGGCAAAGACACCGTCTTTCGGCCGGTGCGGGTCGATCCCGGCCAGCGCCAGGTCACCGTGCAGGGCCCGCCAGGCGGCACGGGCGGCATCGGCGAACAGAGGACGATCTCGCTCGCCGTGGCGCCGTGCACGCGCTACTACCTGGTGGCCGTCAAGCCGAACCGACTCGACGCCGACTTCGCCGTGAAGGTCGACTTCCAGGAGCCCGTCAGCGGTTGCACGCCGCCACTGGCAGGCTAGCGTCGGCCGGCTGCGCATGCCCGAACCGCTGCTCGAAGTCCGCCGCCTCCGCGTCGAGTTCCCGACCCGTCGGGGCACGCTGGTCGCGCTCGACGACATCTCGTTCGACATCGCGCCCGGCGAAATCCTCGGCGTCGTCGGCGAGTCGGGCGCAGGCAAGTCGCTCACCGGCGCGGCCATCATCGGCCTGCTCGATCCGCCGGGGCGAGTAGCCGGTGGCGAAATCCGCCTCGCCGGCCGGCGCATCGACGACCTGCCATACGAAGCGATGCGCCAGGTGCGCGGCCGCTCGATCGGCGCGATCTTCCAGGACCCACTGACCTCGCTCGATCCGCTCTACACCGTCGGCCAGCAGCTCGTCGAGACGATCCGCACGCACTTGCCGATGAGCGCAGCGCAGGCGAGGCAGCGCGCCGTGCAGCTGTTGCAGGAAACCGGCATTCCGGCTGCCGAGGAACGGCTCGACCAGTACCCGCACCAGTTCTCGGGCGGCATGCGCCAGCGCGTCGTGATCGCGCTGGCGCTCGCCGGCGAGCCCAAGCTCATCGTTGCCGACGAACCGACCACGGCGCTCGACGTCTCGATTCAGGCGCAGGTCATCGCCCTGCTCAAGCGCCTCTGCAAGGATCACGGGGCCGCGGTGATGCTGGTCACGCACGACATGGGCGTGATCGCCGAGACCTGCGACCGAGTCGCCGTGATGTATGCCGGCCGCATCGTCGAGGTCGGCCCGGTCGAGGCGGTGATTCACGCACCCGCCCATCCCTACAGCGCGGGGCTGATGGGCTCCATACCGGCGATGGACGAGGACCGCGCCCGCCTGCTGCAGATCGATGGCGCCATGCCGCGCCTGGGCGCCATCCCGGCCGGCTGTGCCTTCAACCCTCGCTGCCCCCGCGTCTTCGGCCGTTGCCTCGTCGAGCGCCCCGAGCTGCTGGCTGCCGGCCGGACTCGCGCCGCATGCTGGCTCCACGCGCCCGACGGGCGCGAGGCGATCGAGGCGGCGCCATGAGCGCGCCCCTGGTCGAGGCGCTCGGGCTCAGCAAGACCTTCGACGTCTCGGCGCCCTGGCTCAACCGCATCGCCGAAAGGAAGCCACGGCAGTTCGTGCACGCGGTCGACGCGGTCGACTTCGAGATCGCCCGCGGTACGACGCTGGCGCTGGTCGGCGAGTCGGGCTGCGGCAAGAGCACGGTGGCTCGCCTTCTGGTCGGCCTGTACGCGCCGACGCGGGGCCGCGTCGTCTTTGACGGCATCGATGCGGTGGGTCCCGGCGGCAAGCGCCCCGAAGCCATCCGCCGCCGCATGCAGATGATCTTCCAGGACCCGTACGCCAGTCTGAACCCGCGCTGGAAGGTGCTCGACATCGTCGCCGAACCCTTGCGCGAGCAAGGGCGGCGCGGGGCCGGTGCAGCTTCGGGCGCGGTCACGCGGGGCCACGTGGTGGAGCGCGTCGGCGAGCTGCTGGCGTCGGTCGGCCTCGCCGCGGCCGACGCAGAGAAGTTCCCGCACCAGTTCTCCGGCGGGCAGCGCCAGCGCATCTCGATCGCCCGGGCGCTCGCCACGCAGCCCGAGTTCCTGGTGTGCGACGAGCCGACCTCGGCGCTCGATGTCTCGGTGCAGGCGCAGGTGCTGAACATCATGAAGGACCTGCAGGCGCGCCACGGCCTGACCTACCTGTTCATCTCGCACAACCTGGCGGTGGTGCGCCACGTGAGCGACGAGGTGGGCGTGATGTACCTCGGCCGCATCGTCGAGCGCGCCGGCAAGGCTCGGCTTTTCGCGCAGCCGCGCCACCCCTACACGCGCATGCTGCTCGACGCCATTCCCGACATCCACATGAGCGGACGATCGCGCACGCCGGTGCAGGGCGAAGTGCCTGATCCGCTCAACCCGCCGAGCGGCTGCACCTTCAATCCGCGTTGCCCGCATGCCAACGAGCGCTGCCGGGTCGAGCGGCCGAAGCTGCTGCTCGTCGAGGGCACGCGTGTCGCGTGCCATGCCGTCGAGGAAGGCCGGATCTGATCAGGGGAGGTTCAGCAGCCGCTCGCCCCGCATCTGGTCGGCGGGCGACTCGCGCTCGCGGATGAGCCAGGCGTCGCTTGCCGAGACCATCACCTCGGCCGGCCGCCCGCGCGTGTTGTAGTTGCTGGCCATGCTCATGGCGTAGGCGCCGGCCGAGAGCACCGCGATGAAGTCGCCCGGCGCGACGGCCAGCGAGCGGTCGCGACCCAGCCAGTCGCCCGGTTCGCACACCGGCCCGACCACGTCGAACAAGTGTGCCGGCACATCACGCCGCTCGCACTCGACGATGCGCATCCAGGCGCTGTAGAGAGCAGGGCGCAGGAGGTCGTTCATCGCAGCGTCGACGATGCAAAAATTCTTCGCGGCCCCCGGCTTCACGTAAAGGACCTCCGCGGCGAGCAGTCCGGCATTGCCGACCAGCGAACGGCCGGGCTCGAACAGGAGCTTGCGCTGGCCGTGGCCGCGCACGTCGATGCGCTGCAGCAGTCCGGCGATCAGCGCCTCGGCGGCCGGTGGCGCTTCGTCGGCGTAGGTAATGCCAAGGCCGCCGCCGACATCGATGTGGCGAATGGCGATGCCGCCGCGCTCGACCGCCTCGACAAGATCGAGCAGCCGATCGATGGCCTCGAGGTAAGGAGCAGCATCCGTGACCTGGGAACCGATGTGGCAGTCAATGCCCACCACCTCGAGGCCGGGCAGCCCCGCCGCATGTCGATACGCGGAAACGGCTTCGCCGTGGGCAATGCCGAACTTACTTCCCCGCAGCCCGGTCGAGATGTACGGGTGCGTCTTCGGATCGACGTCGGGGTTGACACGCAGGCTCACCCGCGCCGTTCGGCCGCTTCGGCGTGCCACCTCGGCCAGCACCTCGAGCTCGCCGACGCTCTCGACGTTGAAGCACATCACGCCGACGTCGAGGGCGCGCGCCATCTCGGCGCGGGCCTTGCCGACGCCGGAAAACACCACTTTGGCCGGATCGCCGCCGGCCGCGAGCACGCGCTCCAACTCGCCGCCGGAGACGATGTCGAA
This sequence comes from uncultured Rhizobacter sp., assembly GCA_964236395.1. Classification (GTDB taxonomy): domain Bacteria; phylum Pseudomonadota; class Gammaproteobacteria; order Burkholderiales; family Burkholderiaceae_C; genus Schlegelella_A. Next base: position 870 of record CAXSEJ010000172.1, on the reverse strand, counting down.
GCCGCAGCCCTGCGCCGCGAACCACTGCAGCACGGCGAGGCTGGAGTTGGCCTTCATCGCATAGCAGACCAGGTGGTCGCGATCGACCAGGGCACGTTGGTAGCTCGCCAGGGCCCGTGCCATGGCCGCCCGCGAGTAGACGTAGAGCGGCGTGCCGTAGCGGCGCGCCAGGTCGGCGACGCGAACGCCTTCGACGTGCAGCGAGCCGTCGGCAACGGCGATGTCGGGGTGGCCCGGCAGCGCCATCATCGTGGCGCCGTACCGGGAACCACCGACCCGAGCGGTTCGGGCGGCGGCGGTGGCGGTGGCGCGGTAGGCGACGAGGCCGCCGGCCGCTGCGGCGGCACAGGAATGAGCGGACCTTTCTGGCCGCAGGCGAGCAGAGCCTGCACCGCCACGATGGCCGCCACTACACTCGCCACGCGATGCGTCATTCGCCGATCTTAAGAGACATGCCTGCCACCTTGCCCAGCGTCGAGCCACTGTCCGGGGCCGAGTACGAGCGGCGCACGCGCGCCGTGCTGGCCTCGATCGAGGCCGCGGTCGACCAGTGGCTTCAAGACGACGTCATCGACATCGACGCCAGCCGCACCGGTGGCCTGCTCGAGATGCGATTCCCGAACGGCAGCAGCCTGGTCGTCAACACCCAGCCGCCGCTGCAGGAACTCTGGCTCGCGGCGCAGTCCGGCGGCTTTCACTTCAAGGCCTCGCCAGACGGGTGGTTCGACAGCCGCGACGGCACGGACTTTTTTGCCCGCTTGTCGGCCTGCGCGAGCGAGCAGGCCGGGCGCGAACTCACCTTCGCTCAATAAGCGTTAGCGCCTGAAGAGGTCGAGGATGCCATTGCGCTCCTCCTCGCTCGGCGCGGCC
>CAXSEJ010000171.1:0-5840 GCA_964236395.1 uncultured Rhizobacter sp. | reverse complement strand
GCTGGGACAAGATGAACTACTGGCGCAACCCGCCGCCGCACCTGCGCGAGCGCGAGGCAGCGCGATTCCCGAAGTGGATGACGCAGATCGCGCTGTCGCTGCCCAGGCTCGAGCTGCTGCGCACCGAAGTGCATGCCCTTGGCCCCGACACCTGGCGGGTGCGCATCGCCGTCGCCAACAGCGGCTGGCTGCCGGCCTACGTGACCAAGCGGGCGCTGGCCAGGAAGACGGTGCGCGGCGTGATGTTCGAGATCCACCTGCCCGAGGGCGACTCGTCGGTCTCGCTCGTGAGCGGCAGGCCGCGCATGGAAGGGCCGCAGCTCGAAGGCCACGCGCCGAAGAGCTCGCTCAACGCCTTCCTGCCGCACCGCGAGGTGACGGCCGACCGCGCCATCGGCGAGTGGGTGGTGCGCGCGCCGCAGGGCACGCGGCTGGCCCTCAGCGCCCGCGCCGACCGGGCCGGCGCGGTGCGCGCCGAGGTCAGCCTCGACTGACCGGAAGCGCCGTCTAGAAGCGCAGCCGCACGCCGCCCGCGAACGAGCGGCCCGACGACACCCTGCTCAGCTTCTCGTAAAGCGCCGCGATGTAGATGTCGGTGTTCTTCGAGAGGAAGTGGTCGTAGGCGATCGAGCCCTGCTTGTCGGTCGCGTCGAGTGCCGAGGTGCTGGTGCGCGAATGGCCGTAGGAGGCCAGGATCAGGCCGGTGCCGACCGGCACGGCGGCGCCGAGCTGGTACAGGGTGGTCTTGGCATCGGCGGCAGCTTCGGTCTTGATGCGGCCGGCCTGGCCGTAGACGCGCACGAAGTTGAAGTCGTAGGTCGCGCCGGCCTGGAAGATCACCTGCTGGTCGAAGCCGGTGGGCAGCGCCTGGGCGCTGTTCCTGACGCGCTCGGCGACGACCGTCGCGGCGAACGGCCCGGTGATGTAGGAGAGGCTGGCGCCGACGTTGTGGCCGCCGCCGCCGCCCGTGGTCTCGTCGGCGTTGTAGGCGACGTTCACGCGCAGCGCGTCGCCGGGGTTGTTCGTGTAGGAAACCGAATTGTTCCAGCGCGTGTCGCCGAGCAGGTTGGCGAAGGTCTGGCGCGTGCTCGGAGAAAAGCCGATCGATTCGCCGAACGGGTTGAAGTTGACCACCGCGTACCAGAGCGGCGAGGGGTTGCGGCCGATCACCGTGGTGCCGAAGGCGCCCGAAAGTCCGACGCTGGCCTCGCGCGCCCAGTAGGCGTCGCCGTCGAAGCGGCCGCTGCTGCCGCTGTCGACGCGCAGGTACGACTCGAGCTTCCAGACGGCGCGCAGGCCGCCGCCCAGGTCTTCGTTGCCGCGAAAGCCGAGGTAGCTGCGCGTCATGTTGCCGTTGTCGAGCTGCCAGCGGTCGTGGCTGCTGCCGACCGGCTTGACGTTGCTGCCCGAGGCATCGATCAGGCCGTAGAGCACCGCGTTCTGGGCTTGTGCGATGGCGGGCACGCAGGTCAGTGCGGCGCTGAAAGCGGCCGCGAGGATCGGTCGGGTTGGTCGCATCGTTCATATTCTGGCCGAAGCGCTCGGCACCAACCGCAACCCGAGCGATGCCGGGATCGACGCGGCCGTCACCGACATCTGCCGCTGCAGCGACGAGATCGGCGCGCGCCGCCCGCACGTGGCTAGCCTGGCGCTGGCGCTGGCGGAGTGGCCGCGAGCGCGGGCCGCAGGTGGCGGGCGAGGGCGTGGCGCAGCTTGGCCGCGTCGATCGGTTTGGTGAGGAAGTCGTTCATGCCGGCAGCGAGCGCCTGCTCGCGCTCGGCGACGAGCGCGGCGGCGGTCAGGGCGATGATCGGCAGGGCCTGCGGGCTCCACGCCTTGCGCAGCTCGACGGTGGCCTCGTGGCCGCTCATCACCGGCATCTGCACGTCCATCAGCACCATGTCGAAGGGCTCGCCGCGCCGGGCCGCCGCCTCGACGGCGCGGATCGCCATGCGGCCGTCGCGCGCCTCCTCGACAGCGACGCCCCACTGCGCCAGCGTGGCCGCGGCGATCATCATGTTGACCGGGTTGTCTTCGACGAGGAGCACGCGCAACGAGTGCAGCTGCTCTTCGACGAATGCGCCGCCGCTGTCCGGCCCGGCCGTCGCCTCGGCGGCCGCCAGCGGCAGCTCGGCCCAGAAGGTGCTGCCTGCTCCGGGCCGGCTCACCACCCCGACCTCGCCGCCCATCAGCCGGGCCAGCTGGCGGCAGATCGACAGGCCGAGGCCAGTGCCGCCGAAGCGGCGCGTGGTCGAGACGTCGCCCTGGCTGAAGGGCTGGAACAGCTGTGCCTGCACGGCCGGTTCGATGCCCGCGCCGGTATCGCTCACGGCCAGCCGGATCGCCCCCGCGACGCCGCGCTCGGCCGACACGCGCACGTTGCCGACGCTCGTGAACTTGACCGCGTTGGTGATGAAGTTGCCGAGGATCTGGCGCACCCGCACCGGGTCGCCGACGAGGCTCGCCGGCAGCGCCGGGTCGGTGTGGAGCTCGAACGCCAGGCCCTTGCTCTCGGCGAGCGAGCGATACGACGCGTCGATGCCGAGCAGCGTCTCGCGCAGATCGAACACGCTGTTCTCGAGCGTGAACTTGCCGGCTTCGATCTTCGAGAAATCGAGGATGTCGCACAGGATGCCCTCGAGGCCGCGCGCGCTCGCGAAGATCTGCTCGAGCAGGCGCTGCCGCGCCGCCGCGTCGACACCCGGGCGCAGGGCGAGCCGGGCCAGGCCGAGCAGGCCGTTGAGCGGCGTGCGGATCTCGTGGCTGGTGTTGGCAAGGAAGGCGCTCTTGGCCCGGCTGGCGGCTTCCGCCTCGTCGCGCGCGGCGGCCAGCGCCGCGTCGAGGCGCCGGCGCTCGGTCACGTCGTCGGCGATCCAGATCGTGCCGCTGTGGCTCGGCCGCATCGGGTCGACCGCCTGGCCGACGATGCGGCACCAGAAGCGGCTGCCGTCCTGGCGCCGCATCTCGCGCTCGCTCTCGAACGGCTGGCCGGCGGCGAGCAGCGGCCCGGCGACGCGGTCGATCTCGGCGTAGTCGTCGGCGTCGTTCCAGACCGCCGAGCCGGGCGCGCCGGCAAGGGCGCCGACGGGCCAGCCGAAGATCGCCTCAAAGCGCGGGTTGGCCTGCACGAAGCGGCGTTCGCGGGTGAGGGCGATGCCGATCGAGGCCCGCTCCAGGATGGCGGCGTGCTCGCGCCGGTCGCGGTCGGCCTCGGTCACGTCGCGCGCATTGACGACCATGTAGTCGCGCCCGTCCATGGCGAAGCGCGCCGCCGAGACGAGCACCGACGCGGTGCCGCCGCCGCGCCTTTGCACCGTGGCCGGCATCTCGTCGATGCGGCCGTCCTTCGCCATCGCCTCGCGCAGGCGGTCGCGGTCGCGCGTGTCGTGCCAGAGACCGAGCTCGGTGGCGGTTCGGCCGACGACGTCGGTGGCGGTGTAGCCGGTGAGTCGGGTGAAGGCGTCGTTGACCATCGTGTGCCGGCCGCTCTGCACTTCGGAAAGCGTGATGCAGTCGGGGCTGGTCGCGAACAGGTGCAGCAGCATCGCCTGCGAGCGGCGCAAGGCCGCCTCGGCCGCCTGCCGCGCCGTGATGTCGAAGATGATCGACAAGGTGGCCGGGCCGCCCGCCGAATCGACCCGCACCGCGGTGGCCTGCACGCTGATCCGACGACCGTCCGCGGTGCGTGCGTGGTAGTCGACGACGTCCGTGCCCTCGCCGACCTTCATGCCTTCCAGCTGCTCGATCCGCTGGCTGACGATGTCCTGCATGCGGCCGGGCTCGAAGAGGTCGACCAGGCGCAGGCCGTGCATCGCCTCGGCGTCGGCAAAGCCGAACAGGCGCGCGGCGGCGGTGTTGGCGTCGTAGACGATGCCGTGGCGGTGCAGGTAGAGCGGCGACGGCGAACGCTCGAACAGCTCGCGGTAGCGCGTTTCGCTGGCCACCGAGGCGCGTTGCGCACGCTGCTCCTCGGTCACGTCGCGGGCCACGCCCCAGTAGCCGTCGAAGCTGCCGTCGGCGCCGAATTTCGGCTCGCCGCTGACGCTGAGCACGCGCCCGCGGCCGGCGCCGTCGCGGCGACGCACGAGCAGGCCGGTGAACGGACGGTGGGCCTCGAGGTCGGCGCGATGGGCGTCGAGCTGCGCTTCGCTCATGCCGATCTCGGCCACCTGCCAGGGCGTGCGCCCGATCTGCCGGGCCAGGTGCTCCGGATCGATGAGGCCGCGCGGGTCCGCGGCGAGGGTGAAGCGGAACTCGCGGTCCTGCTCCCAGTACAGGTCGGCCGCCAGCCGCAGCAGGTCGCTCGAGCGGCGCTCCTGGACGGCCACGGCGCGCAGGTGATGCGAGATCAGGCGTGCGATCACCGCGACCGAGGCCAGGCAGATGGCGGTCACGATGCCGAGCAGCGCGAGCCCTTGCTGGCGCACGCCTTCGTTGAGCGCGAAGGCGAGCCCGCCGACCACCGCCACGACGCCGAGCGCGGCGACGACACAGAGCGGGACGTCGCTGCGCAGCGGGTCGCTTTTGGCGAGGGCGGCGACGGTTCTCGGCACGGTGCGGGCAGGCAGTGCCGTCAGCCGGCCGCGGCGGCAAGCTCGTGCCGGGCCGTTTCGGCGGCGCGCCGTGCCGCCTGCGCGAAGTCGGCGCCGCTCGACGCGTAGAGCACCGCCCGCGACGAGCTCACGATCACCGGCCCGGTCGTCCGCGTGCCGTCGTGGCGCCAGCCGGCACGCACCGTCGCGGCCGCGTCGCCGCCCTGCGCGCCGATGCCGGGGATGAGCAGCGGCAGCGTGGGCGCGAGCTCGCGCACACGGGCGATCTCGGCCGGGTAGGTGGCGCCGACGACGAGGCCGACCTGCCCGCCCGCGTTCCAGTCGCCGACGGCCAGCCGGGCGATGCGCTCGTAGACCTTCTCGCCCGAGGCGAGCCGCTGGTCCTGGAGGTCGTCGCCGCCCGGGTTCGACGTGCGACAGAGCAGGATGACCCCCTTGCCGGCGTGGCGCAGGTAGGGCTCGATCGAGTCGTGGCCGAGCAGCGGCGAGAGCGTCACCGCGTCGGCCCGGTAGCGGTCGAACGCTTCCTTGGCGTACTGCTCGGCGGTCGTGCCCATGTCGCCGCGCTTGGCGTCGAGGATCACCGGCACGTCGGGCGCGGTGGCGTGGATGTGGGCGATCAGCCGCTCCAGCTGGTCTTCGGCACGGTTCGCGGCGAAGTAGGCGATCTGCGGCTTGAAGGCGATGACGAGGTCGCGCGTGGCGTCGACGATTGCCGAGCAGAAGTCGAAGATTCGTGCCGCGTCGCCGCGCATCTCTTCCGGAAACTTCGCCGGCTCCGGATCGAGGCCGACGCAGAGCAGGGAGCGGTTCGTTCGCTCGGCGTGTGCCAGCTGCTCGGTGAAGGTCATGCGCTCACACGGCGCCATCGTCGCGGTCGGGGTCGGCGACCCGACGTGCCAGCGGCTCGGCCAGGCCGGTGTAGGAGGCAGGCGTCAGCGCCAGCAGCCGTTCGCGCTCGGCCGCCGGGATGTCGAGGTCGCGGATGAAGGCCTGCAGCCCGTCGCGCGTGATCGCCTTGCCGCGGGTCAGTGTCTTGAGCTGCTCGTAGGGCTCGGGCAAACCGTAGCGGCGCATGACGGTCTGCACCGGTTCGGCGAGCACTTCCCAGGCGGCGTCGAGGTCGGCGGCGATCGCCGCCTCGCCGACGCCGAGCTTGGCCATGCCGCGCGCCAGCGAGTCGTAGCCGAGCAGGCAGTGGCCGAGCGCCACGCCCATGTTGCGCAGCACGGTGCTGTCGGTCAGGTCGCGCTGGAAGCGCGAGATCGGCAGCTTCTCGCTCATGTG
>CAXSEJ010000170.1:0-5852 GCA_964236395.1 uncultured Rhizobacter sp. | reverse complement strand
TCAACACCGGCGAGCACTTCTTCACCTACCTGCGCGACAGCTTCGACGCCCTCTACGCCGAAGGCGACCCCGCCGGCCTCGACCGGCCCAAGATGATGTCGATCGGCATGCACTGCCGGCTGCTCGGCAAGCCGGGCCGCATCGGCTCGCTGCGCCGCTTCCTCGACCACGTCGCCGCCCACGAGCACGTGTGGGTGGCGCGCCGCATCGACATCGCCCGGCACTGGATGGCCACGCATCCGCACGCCCGATGACCCGTCGCCTCACCCTCGCGCAGGTCAACGACGCGACGCGCGGCGACTTCGTCGCCCTGCTGTCGGGCACCTACGAGCATTCACCCTGGGTGGCCGAGCGCGCCTTCGCCAGGCGCCCGTTCGCCACGCTCGCTCATCTCAAGCGCGCGCTCGTCGAGGCGGTGGCCGAATCGAGCCGCGAGCAGCGCCTGGCCCTGCTGCGCGCCCACCCCGAGCTCGCCGGCAAGGCCATGGTGGCGAAGGCGCTCACGGCCGAGTCGACGCACGAGCAGGGCAAGGCCGGCCTTTCGCAGTGCACCGCCGACGAGTTCGCGACCATCCAGCGCCTCAACGCCGCCTACAACGCGAAGTTCGGCTTCCCGTTCATGCTCGCCGTGCGCGGCCCGCGCGGCGAGGGCCTGACCAAGGCGCAGATCCTCTCGACGTTCGCACGCCGCCTCGACAACCACCCCGACTTCGAGTTCGAAGAGGCGCTGCGCAACGTGCACCGGGTGGCCGAGCTCCGCCTCGACGACCGCTTCGGCTTCGCGCCCGCGCTCGGCCAGCAGGCGTGGGACTGGGCCGAGCAGCTCGCCGCCCACTCCGACCCGGGCTTCGCCGAGCACGGCCAGCTCGCCGTCACCTACCTCACCGACGCGCACCGCGCCTGCGCCGCCCAGCTCGTCGACTGGATGAACGAGTGCGGCTTCGATGAAGTCGAGATCGACGCGGTCGGCAACGTCGTCGGCGTGTATCGAAGCGAGGGCGAAGCGGGCCCCGTCAGGACCTCGCCTGCGAAGGCGAGGGAGCGGCCAGGGTCGGGTCCGTCACACCGGGAACCGGTCGGTAGCCGCAGGCTGCTCACCGGGAGCCACTTCGACACCGTGCGCAACGCCGGCAAGTACGACGGCCGGCTCGGCATCTTCGTGCCGATGCTCTGCGTGCGCGAGCTGCACCGGGCAGGTCGGCGACTGCCTTTCGCGATCGAGGTCGTGGCTTTCGCCGAGGAGGAAGGCCAGCGCTACAAGGCGACCTTCCTCGGCTCCGGCGCCCTCGTCGGCCAGTTCGACCCGGCCTGGCTCGACCAGGCCGACGCCGCCGGCACGACGATGCGCGAGGCGATGGCGCACGCTGGCCTGCCGGCGACGATGGAAGCGATCGCGGCGTTGCGCCGCGAGCCGTCGCGCTACCTCGGCTTCGTCGAGGTGCACATCGAGCAGGGGCCGGTGCTCGCCGAGCTCGGCCTGCCGCTCGGCATCGTGACCTCCATCAACGGCAGCGTGCGCTACGCCGGCGAGGTGCGCGGCATGGCCAGCCATGCCGGCACCACGCCGATGGCCAGCCGGCGCGACGCGGCCGTGGCCGTCGCCGAGCTGGCGATGTTCCTCGAGCGGCGGGCCGGTGCCGAACCCGATCTGGTCGGCACCATGGGCATGCTCGAGGTGCCGAACGGCTCGACCAACGTCGTGCCCGGGCGCTGCCGCTTCACGCTCGACATCCGCGCCACGACCGACGCGAGGCGCGACCGCTGCACGGCCGACGTCCGCGCCGAGCTCGAGGCGATCTGCGCCCGGCGCGGCGTGACGGTGAGCCTCGAGGAGACGATGCGCGTCGCCGCCTCGCCCTCGGCGCCGGCCTGGCAGGCGCGCTGGCAACGCGCCGTCGCCGCCGCCGGCCTGCCCGTGCACGCCATGGCGAGCGGCGCCGGCCACGACGCCATGAAGCTCGGCGAGGTCATGCCGCAGGCGATGCTGTTCGTGCGCGGCGAGAACGCCGGCATCAGCCACAACCCGCTCGAATCGACCAGCGCCGACGACATGCAGCTCGCCGTCGAGGCCTTCCTGCACCTCGTCGACGGGCTCGCGACCGAAGCGCCATGAGCCCGCACGAGCAGATCGACGGCTGGATCGACGCCCACTTCGACGAGGAGGTCGCCTTCCTGCAGGCGCTCGTCCGGGTGCCGACCGACACGCCGCCGGGCGACAACGCCCCGCACGCGGAGCGCACCGCGGCCCTGCTCGCGGGTTTCGGCTTCGACGCCGACCGCTACCCGGTGCCCGACGAGGTGGTCCGGGCGCAGGGCATGGCGTCGATCACCAACCTCGTCGTGCGCCGGCACTACGGCGACGGCGGCCGCACGATCGCCCTCAACGCCCACGGCGACGTGGTGCCGCCGGGCGAAGGCTGGTCGCACGATCCGTACGGCGGCGCAGTCGAAAACGGCCGGCTCTACGGCCGCGCCGCGGCGGTCAGCAAGAGCGATTTCGCGACCTACACCTTCGCCGTGCGGGCACTCGAGTCGCTCGGCGCGGAGCTCGCAGGCAGCGTCGAGCTGCACTTCACCTACGACGAGGAGTTCGGTGGCGAGCTCGGTCCCGGCTGGCTGCTGAAGATGGGGTTGACGAAGCCCGACCTGCTGATCGCCGCCGGCTTCAGCCACCAGGTGGTGACGGCGCACAACGGCTGCCTGCAGCTCGAGGTCACGGTGCACGGCCGGCAGGCCCATGCGGCGATTCCGTCGACCGGCATCGACGCACTGCAAGGCGCGGTGACGATCCTGAACGCGCTCTACGCCGAAAACCGGGTCAATGCGACGATCACCTCGCGGGTGCCCGGCATCACCCACCCTTACCTCAACGTCGGCCGCATCGAGGGCGGCACGAACACCAACGTCGTTCCCGGCAAGGTCGTCTTCAAGCTCGACCGGCGCATGATCCCCGAGGAAGACCCGGTGCACGTGGAGGCCCGCTTGCGGGGCCTCATCGCGACCGCGGCCGAGGGCTTCGCCGGCATCACGGTCGAGGTGCGTCGCCTGCTGCTGGCGCGCGCGCTCGAGCCGCTGCCGGGCAACGCCCCGCTCGTCGAGGCGCTGCAGCGGCACGGCGCGGCCGTGTTCGGCGAGCCGATTCCTGTCTCGGGCTCGCCGCTCTACACCGACGTGCGCCTCTACGGCGAGGCCGGCGTGCCGGCGGCGATCTACGGTGCCGGGCCGCGCACCGTGCTCGAATCCAACGCCAAGCGCGCCGACGAGCACCTCGACCTCGCCGATCTGCGCGGTGCCACCCGCGTCGTCGCCCGCACCCTCTTCGACCTGCTCTCCGCCGCAGCCCGCTGAGCACGGAATTTGCATTGAATCCGTCGTCATCCTGGAGCCTTTCATGACCCGCCTTTCGCCCCCCCGTCGCCTGCTGCTCGGCAGCCTGGCCGCCATCACTGTCGCTGTCGCCCTGCCCGCCTCGGCCCAGGAAACGCCGATCAAGTTCCAGCTCGACTGGCGCTACGAGGGCCCGGCCGCCCTGTTCCTGGTGCCGCTCGCCAAGAACTACTTCAAGGACGAAAAGCTCGCCGTCACCGTCGACGCCGGCAACGGCTCGGGCGGCACCGTCACGCGCGTCGCCTCGGGCTCCTACGACATGGGTTTCGCCGACATGGCGGCGCTGATGGAATTCCAGGCCAACAACCCGACCGCGCCGAACAAGCCGATCGCGGTGATGATGGTCTACAACAACACGCCGGCCGCGGTGCTGGCGCTGAAGAAGTCGGGCATCACCAGGCCCTCGGACCTGAACGGCAAGAAGATGGGCGCGCCGGTGTTCGACGCCGGCCGCAAGGCGTGGCCGATCTTCGCCAAGGCCAACAACATCGGCAACGTCAACTGGACCGCGATGGACCCGACGCTGCGCGAGACCATGCTCGTGCGCGGCGACATCGACGCCATCACCGGCTTCTCCTTCACCTCGCTCCTCAACATCGAGGCGCGCGGCGTCAAGGCCGAAGACGTGGTGGTGATGCCCTACCCGAGCTACGGCGTGAAGATGTACGGCAACGCCATCATCGTCTCGGAGCAGTTCCTGGCCAGGAACCCGGAGGCCGTGAAGGCCTTCCTGCGTGCCTTCACCAAGGGCACCAGGGACGTGATCGCCGACCCGAAGGCCGCCATCGCGACGCTGAAGGCGCGCGACGGCCTGGTCAACGAGGAGCTGGAGCTGCGCCGCCTCAAGCTCGCGCTCGACGCGACCGTGCTCACCCCCGACGCCCGGGCCGAGGGCTTCGGTGAAGTGCGCGGGCCGCGCCTCAGCCTGATGGCGAGCCAGGTGTCCGACGCCTACGCCACAAAGGACCGCGTCAACACCGCCGCAGTGTGGAAGGACGGCTATCTGCCGAGCGCGGCCGAGCGCGACATCTTCAAGGCCGCCAGGAAGTGATCCGGCCACGATGAGCGCCTTCGTCGACTTCAGCCACGTCTGGCTGGCCTACAGCGACGAGTTGCTGGCACGCGAGCAGTTCGCGGTCGAGGACATCACGCTCTCGGCGGCGCCGGGCGAATTCGTCGCCATCGTCGGCCCATCGGGCTGCGGCAAGTCGACCTTCATGAAGCTCGCCACGGGCCTGAAGATGCCGAGCAGGGGCGCCATCCGGATCGACGGCAAGGCCGTCACCGGCCCACTCAAGATCACCGGCATGGCGTTTCAGTCGTCGTCGCTGCTGCCGTGGCGCACGACGCTCGACAACGTGCTGCTGCCGCTCGAGATCGTCGAGCCGCACCGCTCCAACTTCCGCCGCGACGAGGCGGCGTTTCGCAAGAAGGCGGAGCAGCTTCTCGCCAGCGTCGGCCTGGCCGGCTATGGCGACCGCTTCCCGTGGCAGCTCTCCGGCGGCATGCAGCAGCGCGCCTCGATCTGCCGCGCCCTGATCCACGAGCCGAAGATGCTGCTCCTCGACGAGCCCTTCGGCGCGCTCGACGCCTTCACCCGCGAAGAGCTCTGGTGCATCCTGCGCGACCTGCACGCGGCGCAGAGATTCAACGTCATCCTCGTCACCCACGACCTGCGCGAGGCGGTGTTCCTCGCCGACACGGTGTACGTGATGAGCCGCAGCCCCGGCCGCATGCTGGTGCGGCGCGAGACCCCGCTGCCGCGCCCGCGCGAGCTCGAGCTGACCTACACGAAGGAATTCACCGACATCGTGCTCGAGCTGCGCGAGCACATCGGCGCCATCCGTCAGCCGGCCATGAAGGCGACCGGATGACGCGCAGGGACCGCGAGCGCTATGCGCCCTGGCTGCTGCTCGTCGCCACGCTGCTGCTCTGGGAGCTCGTCTGCCGCGGCTTCAACGTCTCGGAGTTCATCTTCCCCGCGCCGTCGCGCATCGCCCAGCAGCTGTGGGAGTTCCGCGGCACGATCGCCGGCCACGCCTGGCGCACCTACTGGGTGACGATGGTCGGCTTCGGCCTGTCGATCGTCGTCGGCACGCTGCTCGGCTTCCTGATCGGCAGCTCGCGCATGGCCTATGCCGCCGTCTACCCGCTCATGACCGGCTTCAACGCCTTGCCCAAGGCGGCGTTCGTGCCCATCCTCGTCGTCTGGTTCGGCATCGGCGTCGGCCCGGCGGTGCTCACGGCGTTCCTGATCTCGTTCTTTCCGATCACGGTCAACATCGCCACCGGCCTGGCCACGCTCGAGCCCGAGCTGGAAGACGTGCTGCGCGTGCTCGGCGCCAGGCGCTGGGACGTGCTCGTCAAGGTCGGCCTCCCGCGCTCCATGCCCTACTTCTACGCCTCGCTCAAGGTCGCGATCACGCTCGCCTTCGTCGGCACCACGGTCTCCGAGATGACCGCCG
>CAXSEJ010000169.1:0-5862 GCA_964236395.1 uncultured Rhizobacter sp. | reverse complement strand
CCGCCGCGAAGACTACGCGGCGCCCCCGTTCTGGATACGCAAGGTCGACCTCACGTTCGATCTCGACCCGGCCAAGACGCTCGTCATCAGCAAGATGCAGATCGAGCGCAACGCCGCCGTCGCGGCCGGGCCGTTGCGCCTGAACGGGGAAGGCATCACGCTCACGCGCTGCCTGGCCAACGGCGAGTCGGTGTCGTTCCGCCACGAACCCGGCTTCCTGGTCATCGACTCGCTGCCCGAGGGCCCGTTCGCGCTCGAGATCAGGAACACCTGCACGCCCGAGAAGAACACCCAGCTCTCGGGCCTGTACACGTCGGGCGGCGGCTTCTTCACGCAGTGCGAGGCCGAGGGCTTTCGGCGCATCACCTACTTCCTCGACCGGCCCGACGTCATGGCCGAGTACACGGTCACCCTGCGTGCGAACAAGCGCGCCTACCCGGTGCTGCTCTCGAACGGCAACCTGGTCCAGCAGGGCGACCTCGGCGAGCCCGGCTCGGGCCGGCACTTTGCAACCTGGCACGACCCCTTTCCGAAGCCGAGCTATCTGTTCGCACTCGTCGCCGCCGACCTGGTGGCCCGCGAGCAGCACATCCGGGCGCGCAATGGCAAGGACCACCTGCTGCAGGTCTGGGTGCGCCGCGGCGACCTCGACAAGACCGAGCACGCCATGAACTCGCTCGTGGCCTCCGTCGCCTGGGACGAGGCCCGCTTCGGCCTGCCGCTCGACCTCGAGCGCTTCATGATCGTCGCGGTGGGCGACTTCAACATGGGCGCGATGGAGAACAAGGGCCTCAACATCTTCAACACGAAGTACGTCCTGGCCAATCCGGCGACCGCGACCGACATCGACTACGCGGCGATCGAGTCGGTGGTCGGTCACGAGTACTTCCACAACTGGACCGGCAACCGGATCACCTGCCGCGACTGGTTTCAGCTGAGCCTGAAGGAAGGCCTCACGGTCTTTCGCGACCAGGAGTTCAGCATGGACATGATGGCCAGCCCGACCGCCCGTGCCGTGCACCGGATCGCGAGCGTGCGCCACCTGCGCCAGATCCAGTTTCCGGAAGACGCCGGCCCGATGGCGCACCCCGTGCGCCCGGACAGCTACGTGGAGATCAACAACTTCTACACGCCGACGGTCTACGAGAAGGGCTCGGAGGTCGTGCGCATGATGCAGACGCTGGTCGGCCGCGACGGCTTCGCGAAAGGCATGACGCTCTACTTCGCGCGTCACGACGGCCAGGCCGTGACCTGCGACGATTTCGCCCAGGCGGTTGCCGACGCCAACCCCGACAGCGATCTCGCGCGCCGCCTGCCGCAGTTCAAGCGCTGGTACGCGCAGTCCGGCACGCCGCGGGTAACGGCGCGGGGCCGCTACGACGCGCCGTCGCGCAGCTTCACCCTCGGCCTCGAACAGTCGCCGGCGCCGACGGGTGCGACCACGAACGGGCTTGCGAGCGAGCCCTTCGTCATTCCGCTGGCCATCGGCCTGCTCGGCCACGACGGCGCGGCGCTGCCGCTTCGCCTCGAAGACGAGCCCGAAGGCAGCGCGGCGACCGAGCGCATCCTCGTGCTGTACGAGGCCCGTGCGTTCTTCACCTTCGTCGGTGTCGAGCAGGCGCCGGTGCTGTCGCTGCTGCGTGGCTTCTCGGCGCCCGTGTCCCTCGTCGACGGCCTGAGCGACGACGACCTGCTGGTCTTGATGGGCCACGACAGCGACCCCTTCAACCGCTGGGAGGCCGGTCAGCGTCTCGCGATGCAGCGGCTGCTGGCGAACGTGGCCGGCGAGGGCTTGCCGCAGCCGCTCGACGCCGGCCATGTCGACGCGCTGCGCCGGCTGCTCCGCGACCCGGCGCTCGATCCGGCGTTCAAGGAGCTCGCGCTCATCCTGCCGAGCGAGACCTACCTCGCCGAGCAGCTGACGAGCGTCGACCCGCAGCGCATTCACATCGCACGCGAGGCCATGAAGGGCCAGCTTGCGCAGGAGCTGCGCGCCGATTGGGAATGGGCCTTCGACCAGCACCAGGTCGGTGGTGGCTACTCGCCCGATCCGGCGTCGTCGGGCCGGCGCGCGCTGGCGAATCTGGCGCTGGCCATGCTTTGCCTCGATGCCGTGCGGCAGGGCGATGGCGTCTGGCCCGGCCGCGCCTGCCAGCGCTTCAAGGACGCGAGCAACATGACCGACCGCCACGGCGCGCTCGCCGCGCTCGTCGGCGCCCGGTCCGAGCTCGCCGAGGCGGCATTGGCCCGCTTCCACGACCTGTTCGCGGGCGACGAGCTCGTCGTCGACAAATGGTTCGCGCTGCAGGCCATGGCACCGGCTGGCGACGGTCGCGCGTTCGAACGGGTCACCGCGCTGCTGCGCCATCCCGACTTCAGCCTGAGGAACCCGAACCGCGCGCGCAGCCTGATCGGCACCTTCTGCACCGCGAACCCGGCCGGCTTCCACCGCCCCGACGGTGCCGGCTACGTGTTCTGGGCCGACCGGGTGCTCGAGCTCGACGCGCACAACCCGCAACTCGCCTCACGCATCGCCCGCGCCCTCGACCGCTGGGCGCAGCTTGCCGAGCCCTACCGCAGCGCCGCCCGCGCCGCGATCGCGCGGGTCGCCGCCGCGCCCCGCCTTTCGAGCGACACCGGCGAGATCGTGTCGCGCGCCCTCGCCGCAGGTTCAGCCGCCACCACATTGCAGCCAAGCCCATGAAGAACGCTTTCTACGCCCAGTCGGGCGGCGTCACCGCCGTCATCAATGCCTCCGCCTGCGGCGTCATCGAGACGGCGCGGGCCCATGCCGACACGATCGGCACCGTCTACGCGGGCCGCAACGGCATCATCGGCGCGCTCACCGAGGAGCTCATCGACACCGGGGCGGAGTCGGCCGAAACGATTCGCCTGCTCCGCTCGACCCCGGCCGGCGCGTTCGGGTCGTGCCGCTACAAACTCAAGTCGCTCGACGCCAACCGGCGCGAATACGAGCGCCTGATCGAGGTCTTTCGCGCCCACGAAATCGCCTGGTTCTTCTACAACGGCGGTGGCGACTCGGCCGACACCTGCTTCAAGATCAGCCAGCTCTCCGAGGCCATGGGCTACCCGCTCCAGGCCATTCACGTGCCGAAGACGATCGACAACGACCTGCCGGTCACCGACTGCTGCCCGGGCTTCGGCTCGGTCGCGAAATACGTGGCCGTGTCGGCGCTCGAAGCCTCGCTCGACGTGCGCTCGATGGCCCGCACCTCGACCAAGGTGTTCGTGCTCGAGGTCATGGGCCGGCATGCCGGCTGGATCGCCGCGGCGGGCGGCCTGATCGCCGAGCACGGCATCCCGGTGGCCATCCTGTTCCCCGAGATCGAGTTCGACGAGGCGAAGTTCATCGCCAAGGTCGACGCCCTCGTCAGAGAGCACGGCTACTGCACGGTCGTGGTCTCGGAAGGCGCGCACCGCGCCGACGGCAGCTTCCTCGCCGAGCAGGGCTCGCGCGACGCCTTCGGCCACGCCCAGCTCGGCGGCGCCGCGCCGGTGGTCGCGCAGATGGTCAAGCAGGCGCTCGGCCACAAGTTTCACTGGGCGACGGCCGACTACCTGCAGCGCGCGGCCCGTCACATCGCCTCGGCGACCGACGTGCGCCAGGCCTACGAGCTCGGCGTCGCGGCGGTCGAGCTTGCCCTCGCCGGCCGCAACGCCGTGATGCCGACGATCGAGAGGACGTCCGACCTGCCCTATGCCTACAAGATCGGCGTCGCCGATCTGGCCGACGTGGCCAACGTCGAGAAGTTCATGCCGCGCGACTTCATCAGCGCCGACGGCTTCGGCATCACCGAGCCATGCGTGCGCTACCTCAAGCCGCTGATCGCCGGCGAGGACTATCCGGCGTATCGCGACGGCCTGCCCGTGTACGCGACCTTGAATAATGCGACGGTGCCTCCGCAGCTCGCGCCCTTCGCCGTGAAGTGACCCGGTAGAATTCGCCTTTTTCGCCGGCGTAGCTCAGTTGGTAGAGCAGCGCATTCGTAATGCGAAGGTCGGGAGTTCGACTCTTCTCGCCGGCACCAACGACAGCCAGGGCCCGCCGTAGCGGGCCCTTCGCTTTTGCGGGTCGCTCAGTGTCGCGCCAGGCGATCGCGCAGCGCCTCGACGGACCGGCCGACGCTGCCGATCGCGGCACGCAAATCGCTATCGCTGCAACCGAACCGTGTGCACCACGCCGATAAATCGGCATCGTCGCCGGCCGGAATGGCCGCATGCGATTCGCCGGTGGGAAAGGGGTACGCGCCGGCACCCGGCCTGCCAGCGTCGAGCTGGGCGACACGGCGGTAGGCGACCCAGCCGAGGCCGAGCATGAGGAGCAGGACGAGACGTTTCATGGCAGTTCCCGAAGTGTGGGCGCTGTCAGCACGCCGTGTTCCCGAGACGCTTGACGGCTATCCAGCCGGCGCTGGCCCTCGCCGCCGTTTACGCGTATGCTGCACTGCAACATCAATTTACTTCTATGGAACGCAGGCAAGAAATCGGACGCTACATGCGCCTCGAGCAACAGCTGATCGAGGCCTACACCGCGACCTCGTGCCAGCCCGGCATGATCGAACGACTGACCGACGAGCTCGCCGAGCTCCGGCGCAGTCTCAAGCGGGGCGTGCCGCGCGACGAGCAGTCGGGCGACACCAGCGTGCCCGGCATGCTCGAGGTCGACGTGCTTCTGGAGTGAAGCCGGCCCGGCCGGCGCTGCTCCGGCGGCAGCTCGTCCTGGTGCCGACGCTTTGGGGCTGGGCCGTGATGCTGTTCTTCGCGGCGGCGCTGGCGCTGCTGTTCGCCCGCTGGATCGGCGGACACCTGGCTCGCAGCGACCCGGCGCGTGGCACCGACGGCCGTGGTGCGCAGACGCTGGTCGTCGAAGGCTGGATCTCCGCCGGCGATCTCGATGCGGCGGTGGCTGCTTTCCGCGCCGGCCACTACGAGCGCGTCGTCGTCACCGGCGGAGCGTTCGACGACTGGCCCGAAGACAAGCGCTTCGCAACCCATGCCGAGCGCGCGGCCGACTACCTCCGACGGCATGGCCTCGGCAACGCCAGTGTCACGCCCGTCCCGGCGCCGGTCTCGGCGCACGACCGCACCTTCCAGAGCGCGGTGGTGCTGCGCAACTGGGCGGCGGCTTCCGGCACTCGGCTGGGTGCCATCGATGTGTTCTCTGCCGGCGTGCACGCACACCGCTCGCGCCTGGTGTACCGAATGGCGTTCGGGCCCGATGTCGAGGTCGGCGCGCTGGCGACGCTGCCGAAGGACTACGACCCTTCACGCTGGTGGACCACGAGCGCCGGCGCCAAGGCGGTGCTCGGCGAGGTCGTCAGCGTCGCCTGGACGCATTGCTGTTTCTGGCCGCCGACGCCGACCCCCTGAGAAAGTCAACCCCGCAGCGCTTGCCACACGCGCGCCGGCGTGGCCGGCATGCTCAGGGCCTCGGCGGCGCGGCCGAGGCCGGCGTGGTCGAGCGCGTCGATCACCGCGTTCATCACCGCCGGCGTGGCGCCGATGGTGCCGAGCTCGCCGACGCCCTTCACGCCGAGCGGATTGAGCGCGCAGGGCACGCTCGTGTCGAACTCTGTCTTGAAGGCCACCGCGATGTCGGCGCGCGGCATGGCGTAATCCATGAAGCTGCCGGTGACGAGCTGGCTGCTGCCCGGGTCGTAGACGATCTCCTCGCAGAGCGCCTGACCGATGCCCTGAACGGCGCCGCCGTCGACCTGGCCGCGGGCGATGGTCGGGCTGACGACGCGGCCGATGTCGTTGACCGAAGCGTAGGCGACCACGCGCACGTCACCGGTGGCCGGGTCGACCTCGACCTCGCACACGTGGCATGCGTTCGGCCAG
>CAXSEJ010000168.1:0-5925 GCA_964236395.1 uncultured Rhizobacter sp. | reverse complement strand
CGGCCAACAGCAACCAGATGCTGCTCGAGGCGATGGGCCTGCACGTGCCGGGCGCCGCCTTCGTGCACCCACACGCCGATCTGCGCCAGGCGCTCACGCGCGAGGCCGTCCGCACGGTGCTCGCCAACGCGAAGTGGCAGCCCGCGGCGGGCGAGGGCGGCGCGCGATTCCTGCCGATCGGCCGGGTGGTCGACGAGCGATCCATCGTCAACGCCATGGTGGCGCTGCTCGCCACCGGCGGCTCGACCAACCACCTCATCCACTGGGTGGCCGTCGCCCGGTCGGCCGGCATCCTGATCGACTGGACCGACTTCTCCGAGCTGTCGCAGGCCACGCCGCTGCTCGCCCGCGTCTACCCGAACGGTGCCGCCGACGTGAATCAGTTCCAGGCCGCCGGCGGCCCGGGCTTCGTCATCCGCGAGCTGCTCGACGCCGGTTGCCTGCACGCCGACGTCGCCACCGTTTCCCCGAACGGCATCGCCGACTACACCCGCGTGCCCGAGCGTTCGGCCGGTGGCGTGCGCTGGCGCGACCTGCTCCCGGAAAGCGGCGACGAGAGCGTGCTGCGACGGGCCGCCGCGCCCTTCGGCGAGGAAGGCGGCCTGAAGCTGCTCGACGGCAACCTGGGCCGGGCGGTGATCAAGACCTCGTCGGTGCCGGCCGACCGCCTCGTGATCGAGGCGCCGGCCATCGTCTTCGAATCTCAGGAGGCGCTGCTGGCGGCGTTCGCGGCGCGTGAGCTGCGCCGGGATTTCGTGGCGGTGGTCCGCTTCCAGGGACCGCGCGCCAACGGCATGCCGGAACTGCACAAGCTGACGCCGCCGCTCGGCGCCTTGCAGAAGGAGGGCTTTCGCGTCGCCCTCGTGACCGACGGGCGCATGAGCGGCGCGTCCGGCCAGGTCCCGGCGGCGATCCACGTGAGCCCCGAGGTGCTCGCCGGCGGCCCGCTCGGCCGCGTGCGCACGGGCGACGTCGTTCGCCTCGACGCCGTCGCCGGCACCCTGTCGGCGCTCGTCGACCCGGCCGAGTGGGATCGGCGCGAGGTGCCGCAGATCGCGCCGGAGCAAGCGGTGATCAACGGGCACGACCTCGGCCGGGAGCTTTTCGCCGGCATGCGCCGCAATGTGGTCTCGGCGGAGCAGGGAGCGTGCACGTGGCTGTGACCGGCGCATCGGCGCTGCTCGACCCGCTCCGCCTCGCGGACCCGGGGCCGGTGATTCCGGTCATCGTCATCGAGCGCGCGGAAGACGCCGTGGCGATGGCCGAAGCGCTCGTCGCCGGCGGCGTGCGGGTGCTCGAGGTCACCCTGCGCACGCCGGCCGCGCTCGCCGCGATCGAGGCCATCGCCCGGTTCGTGCCGCAGGCGGTGGTGGGCGCCGGCACGGTCCGAAGCGCTGCGGACGCGCGCGCGGCGCAGTCGGCGGGGGCCACGTTCGCGGTCAGCCCGGGCTGCACCGAGACGGTGGTGCAAGCGTGCCGAGACCTCGGCCTGGCGCTCCTGCCCGGCGCCGCGACGGCGAGCGAAGTGATGCGCGCCGCCGAACTCGGCTTTCGCTTCCTCAAGTTTTTCCCGGCTGCCGCGGCGGGCGGCACGGCGCTGCTGAAGGCCTGGGCCAGCCCGTTTGCCGACATCGTCTTCTGCCCGACCGGCGGCATCGCGCCGGCCAATGCCGGCGAGTACCTGGCGCTGGCCAACGTGAAGGTCGTCGGCGGCTCGTGGCTTACGCCGCCGGAGGCGCTGGCCGCCGGCGACTGGCCCCGGATCACCCGGCTGGCGCGCGAGGCCACCGCCTTGCGGCCCGCCGCGCCCTGAGGCCCAAGCCGCGCTATTCGCGGCGCTCGATCAGCTCGATCTTGTAGCCGTCGGGATCGGTGACGAAGGCGATGACCGTCGTGCCGCCCTTGACCGGGCCGGCGTCGCGGGTCACGTTGCCGCCGGCGGCCCGTATCGCGTCGCACGCCGCCCTGGCGTCGGCCACGCCGAGGGCAATGTGGCCGTAGGCCGTGCCCATGTCGTAGCTCGAGACGCCGTGGTTGTAGGTGAGCTCGATCTCCGCCTGCTCCGGGTTGGCGGCGAAGCCGAGAAAGGCGAGGGAATAGTGATTGGCGGCGTTCTCGCTCTGCCGGATCAGGCGCATGCCCATGACCTTGGTGTAGAAGTCGATCGAGCGCTGCAGGTCGCCGACTCGAAGCATGGTGTGGAGAAACCTCATGGCTGGTCGAAGATGAAGCAGGTGGTCGAGCCGTGAGCGTACAGCTTGCCGTCGGGTCCGGTGAGGCGCCCTTCCGAGGTGGCCATGCGGCCGCCGACGTGGACGGTGCGGGCGGCAGCGCGCACCAGCGGCACCTTGTCGCTGAGCGGACGCACGAAGTTGATCTTCAGCTCGGCGGTCGTGTAGGCCTTGCCGGCCGGCAGCGTGGACGCGACGGCGCAGGCGAGCGCGGAGTCGAGCAGCGCGGCGAACCAGCCGCCGTGCACGCTGCCCATCGGGTTGTAGTGGGCGAAGCCGGGGCGGCCCTGGAAGACCACGTGGCCGAATTCAGCTTCCACAAGCGTGAAGTCGAGCGTGCGCGCGATCGGCGGCCCGGGCAGCTCGCCGGCCAGCATCGCCTCGAACAGCTGCAGGCCGGTTTTGCCGGCGACCTGGTCTGGCGTCGCGATGCCGACCTTGCGCATCACGGCGCGCAGCTCGGTCTCGCGGGCCAGCCACGCGGGCAACAAGTCGATGGCGGCGGGCTCGGCGTCGGTCATGGCGGTTCTCCTCAGGTGGCGGCGGCGACGGCGGCCACCACCGGCCGGGCCGCGCTCCGGATCGCCATCACGGCGAGCGCAGCGACGATGCAGGCGGCGCCGGCGGCGAACAGCGCCGGGTTGTACGTCAGCAGGAGGGTCCGGGTAAGACCGGCCCCGTAGGCGGCGACCGCGGCGCCGAGCTGGTGCGCGGCGAAGACCCAGCCGAACACCATGCCGGCGCGCTCCCTGCCGAAGGTCTGCGCTGCCAGCTTCACCGTCGTACAGCGTGTAGGTGGAAAACGGCAGCCAGAAGAGCGAGAGCCCGCGCAGGCCGTAGTACCAGAAGAGCAGCTTGCGGTTGTCGTAGCGGTCGGAGAGATAGCCCGACAGCGTGGTGCCGACGAGGTCGAACAGGCCCATCAGAGACAGCACGGAGGCGGCCGGCACGGCGCTCATGCCGTTGTCGCCGCAAAGCGAGATGAAGTGCGTCTGCAGCAGGCCGTTGGTGCTCAGGCCGCAGATGAAGAAGGTGCCGGCGAGGATCCAGAAGGTGCGGTTGCGCGACGCCTCGCGCAGCACCGTGAAGGGCCCCCGGAAGCTCGTCGGCACCGCCAGGCCGGCGGGCGTGGGCACCGGGTCGTCGCCGGTCTCGCCGTACGGGCGCAGGCCGACGACCTTCGGGCTGTCCTGCATGAACAGGAGGACGAGGATGGCCACCGCGACACAGGCGGCGAACACTGGAATCACGGCGTAACGCCAGCCCGCGTTTTCGATCAGCCAGGCCGCGATCGGCAGGAAGATGAGCTGGCCGGTGGCGGTGCTCGCGGCAAGCAGGCCGACGACCAGGCCGCGGCGCGCAGTGAACCAGCGGTTGGCGACCATCGCGCCCAGCACGAGCGCCGTCAGGCCCGTGCCGCAGCCGAGCACCAGGCCCCACAGGATGAACAGGTGCCAGAGCTGAGTGACCTGCGTCGCCAGCACCATGGCGGTGGCGATGAAGGCGGCCGCCGCGACCATCACGCGGCGCAGCCCGTAGCGCGCGATGAAGACGGCGGCGAACGGCCCGAGCAGCCCGAAGAGCGCGAAGCGCACGGCGAACACCGACGACAGCTGCTCCGTCGTCCAGCCGAACTCCTTGCTGAGCGGCTGCAGCATGGCGCCCGGCAGGCCGAGCGCCGCCGAAGTGGTGAGCATCGCGAAGAAAGTGACGCCGGCGATCACCCAGGCGTAGTGGATGTGGCGGCGGTCCAGCAGGGCGGCCAGAGAGCTTGCGATCATGAACAGCGTGCCATTTACCTGTACGTGCAATGATTGTATCTACAATAAAGCATGGTTGTCGCTCCCCGCTCGTCTCCGCACCGCCCGAGCCGGCGTGCCGCCGCGCTCGAGCCGGCGGCGCCGCGCGGTTGCAGCAGTCAGAAGGTGCGTCGGCTGTCGCGCCGGTTGAGCCAGCACTTCGACCGCATCGTCGCCGAGGCCGGCCTGAAGACGACGCAGTACACGCTGCTGTGCCATGTCGTCGAGCTCGGTCCGTTGCAGCCGCGCGATCTCGCCCGCGCGGTGGGCATCGACGCTTCGACCTTGACCCGCAACCTGCAGCCGCTGGCAGCGGCCGGATGGGTCGCGATCGGCAAGGGCGACGACGAGCGCAGCCGGCTCGTCACCGCCACGCCGGCCGGGCGCGAGAAGCGGAGCGAGGCGCTACGGGTGTGGAAGCGCGCCCAGCTCGCCTTCAACGCGCGGATCGGCAGCGACGTCGTCGCCCGGCTGCACGCGCTGGTCGACGAGTGCATGGCGCTGCTCGACGAGAGCGAGCCCGACGACACCTGAAGCCGGCCAGGCGTCCGGCGCCTTCGCTGGCACCGTGTAGTTGAGCGCCAGGCGGCCGCCGTCGACGACGACGATCTCGCCGGTCATGTAGCTCGCAGCGTCGCTCGCCAGGAAGGCGCACACCGCCGCCACCTCGTGCGGCTCGCCGAGCCGGCGCAGCGGTGTGCGGCTCATGATCCGCGCGGTCGCCTCGGCGCTGCCGAGCACCGCGCGGCGTGCCAGCTCGGTGGCGATCGTGCCGGGCGCGACGGCGTTGACGCGCACGCCGAAGTCGGCGAGGGCGAGCGCCATCACGCGAGTCAGCTGGTCGATGCCGCCCTTGCTGGCGTTGTAGCTGGCGATGCTCGGGATGGCGGTCACGCCGTTGACCGAGCTCATGTTGACGATGGCGCCGCCGCCCGTCGTGGCCATCGCGCGCGCCACCGCCTGACCGACGAGGAAGGCGCCTTTCAGGTTGACGTCGATGACCGCGTCCCAGTCGGCTTCCTCGATGGCCAGGAAGTCGGCGGCGCGAAAGATGCCGGCGTTGTTGATGAGCACGTCGACACGGCCATGCGCCGCGAGCGTTGCCTGCAGTGCGGCGGCGACGTCGGCCTTCTTCGAGACGTCGCAGGCGAGCGCCGTGACGGCCTTGCCCGAAGGATCGAGCTCCGTGGCGAGCGTCCTTGCGCCGGCGAGGTCGACATCCCAGAGCGCGACCCTGGCGCCGCTGGCGGCGAACAGGCGCGCGCAAGCCGCGCCGATGCCCTGGGCCGCGCCGGTCACGACGACCCCCTGGCCGGCGAAGTCGTAGCGCACCGCGCTCATGCCGTCGTCCGGTCGAGCCAGATGCCGATGCCCTGCGCGTTCAGCTCGAGGTCCAGCGCGAGCAGCTCGCGCAGCCGCTCCTCGTCGAGCGCGACGCCGTGCGAGCGCAGGCTGGCGAAGTGGATCGCCTCGAGCCCGCGCATCAGCGCGGCGTGACGCTCGTCGCCTGCAGGCAACGGCCTGGCGAAGGCGACCATCGCGTCGAGCTGGCTCAGCAGCAGGGCGGCCAGCCGCGGCACATCGCCGACGCGGCCATAGTGGGTGACGTACATGCACTCGGGCGCGAAGGCGAGCATCCGCTCGATCGAGCGGCGCAGCGCCTCGGGCTGGAACTGCACCGGCGTCGTCGTCGGCATCGCCCAGGCGCCGGCGGCGGTGTCGAACTCGCGGTACGAGAGCCCGAAGGTATCGCCGGTGAAGAAGCCGCGGCTGGCCTCGTCCCAGATGCAGTGGTGGTGCATCGCGTGGCCCGGGGTGTCGAGGAAGCGCAGCGGCCGGCCGGCCAGCTCGATCGTCATGTCGTCGCGGGTCTGCAGCACCCGGGCCTCGGGCAC
>CAXSEJ010000167.1:0-5939 GCA_964236395.1 uncultured Rhizobacter sp. | reverse complement strand
ACGCCGGCGGGCCGTTCGAGTACAGCCGGCGCGCCTTCGGGCCGCTGGGCGGCTATTTCGCCGGCTTCGCCACGCTCGTCGAGTTCGTGTTCGCGCCGCCGGCCATCGCCCTGGCGATCGGCGCCTACGTCAACGTGCAGTTCCCGGCGCTCGAGCCCAAATGGGTGGCGGCAGGCGCGTACCTCGTGTTCATGGGCCTCAACATCGCCGGCATGACGATCGCGGCGAGCTTCGAGCTGGCGGTGACGCTGGTCGCCATCTTCGAGCTGCTCGTCTTCATGGGCGTCGTGGCACCGGGCTTTTCCGCGGCCAGCTTCGTCAAGGGCGGCTGGTCGGGTGCCGACGTCTTCAGCGCGGCGGCGCTGCCGGGAATCGTCGCGGCGATCCCGTTCGCGATCTGGTTCTTTCTCGCCATCGAGGGCGTGGCGATGGCGGCCGAGGAAGCGAAAGACCCGCGCCGCTCGATCCCCATCGCCTACATCGGCGGCATCGTCACGCTGCTGGCGCTGGCGCTCGGCGTGATGGTCTTCGCCGGCGGCGTCGGCGACTGGACCCAGCTCGCCAACCTCAACGACCCGCTGCCGCAGGCGATGAAGATCGTCGTCGGCGCGAAGAGCGGCTGGCTGCACATGCTGGTGTGGCTCGGCCTGTTCGGCCTCGTCGCCTCGTTCCACGGCATCATCATCGGCTACTCGCGGCAGATCTTCGCCCTCGCCCGCGCCGGCTACCTGCCGGCGCTGCTCGGCCGCATCCACCCCACCCGGCGCACGCCGCACGTCGCCATCCTCGCCGGCGGCGTGGTCGGCCTCGCCGCCATCTTCAGCGACGAGCTCGTCAAGCTCGGCGGCCAGTCGCTCACCGCCAACATCGTGACGATGTCGGTCTTCGGCGCCATCGTCATGTACATCCTGAGCATGGCCAGCCTCTTCAAACTGCGCCGCGACGAGCCGGCGCTGCGGCGCAGCTTCCGCGCCCCGGGCTACCCGCTCGTGCCCGCCTTCGCCCTCGCCGCCGCGGTGATGTGCCTGCTGACGATGGCCTGGTTCAACCCCGTCATCGCGGCCGTGTTCTTCGCGCTCATGGGCGCGGGCTGCGCCTATTTCGCGACCACGAGGGCACGGCGCACCGCCGCCGCCCTCGCCACCTGATTCTTCCTCCTACGCCATGCCGCGACCCATTCCTATGCCGACACTTCGCCGAGCCGCCTATGGTTCGCTGGCCCGCACGGGCTTGACTGCACAACAAGGAGCGAACCATGGCGAAGAACACAGGCGAAGGCAGCCGCAAGGGCTCGGTCGCGGGACGGACACAGGTCCAGAACCCCACGACCGGCACCTTCGTGAAGCGCGACGAAAGCGCCGGCCCGGGCAAGGGCAAGTTCATGGACGTGAAGAGCGACGGCTCGAAGTTCAAGGGCGTGGCGGTCGAGCCCGACGGTCGGCGCAAGAAGGCCTGATCGCACTGGCGCTGAGCGCCCTGGCGGGCTGCTCGGTCATCAGGAGCAGCACCGACGCGCAGGTCGTCGTGACGCAGGCCGTTGCCGGCATGGCCGCCGGCCAGTTCTTCGACCGCTACGGCCGCTGGCGCAGCCGCTCGGAGCTGCCGAGCGGCGGTGCTGCCTACAACTGGGAATCGAGCGTCGATGCCGTCGCGCCGGGGCCGTCCGGGCTCGACGAACGCGTCTGCAAGCTGCGCCTCGTCGTCGACACGAAAGGTCGCATCGAGAGCGCCACCGTGGTACTCGACAACCCGGGCCGGGTGAGCACCTCGCGCTGCGCCGAGATGTTCAAGGCCTGATAGACACCGGCGCTCGCGCCGCCGTGGAAGGCAGCGCGGCGTCGAGGTAGCGGGCGAGGTGCACGGCCTGGCGGCCGGTACCGTCCTCGATCTGGTGCCGGCAGCTCGTGCCGGTCGCGACCACCGCCGCTTCGGGCGCGGCGCGCACCGCCGGCAGCAGGCTCGCTTCGGCCATCTGCATCGACACCGCATGGTGCCGCGCTTCGTAGCCGAAGCTGCCGGCCATGCCGCAGCACGAGCTCTCGATGAGCTCCGGCCGCGTGCCGGGCACGAGGCGCAGGGCGTCGAGCGTGGCGGCGGCGGCGCCGAAGGCCTTCTGGTGGCAGTGGCCGTGCACGAGCACTCGCTGCTCGGTGGCGGTGAACTCGACATCGAACCTTCCGGCCTTCGCTTCACGGGCGACGAACTCGTCGAACAGCAGCGCCTGGGTCGAGACGATCTCCGCCGCCTCGCCGAGGCCCATCACCAGCGCCTCGTCGCGCAGCGTGAGCAGGCACGACGGCTCGAGGCCGACGACCGCGATGCCGGCTTCGGCGAACGGCCGCAGCGCGGCGACCAGGGCGCCGGTGCGCAGCCTGGCTTCGGCCACCATGCCGCTGGCGAGAAAGGTGCGGCCGCAGCAGTGGTGGCCGCCGCGCTTGTTCAGCGTGTGCAGCGTGTAGCCGGCCGCCTTCAGCACGCGCGCGGCGGCGATCGCGTTCTCGGTCTCGAAGCCGCCGTTGAAGGTGTCGACGAAGAGGACCGCCGCCTTGGCGCCTGCACGTGCCGCCGTCAGGGTGTCTTCGGCGCTGGCGAACCAGGCCGCGTCGGCGCTGCGCCAGAACGTGTCGGCACGCCAGCGCGGCAGCGACCGCCTGGCCGCCAGCCCGAGCCAGCGCTCGCCCAGCCAGGCCAGCGCGCCGATGCGGTTGCGCAGGTTGGCCAGCGGCGCGACGCGGCTCATGCGGTGCAGGTAATCCGGCAGGCGAGCCACCAGGCGGTCTTTGAGCGTGAAGCCGTGCCTGGCCTTGTAGTGGGCGAGGAACTCGATCTTCATGCGCGCCATGTCGACGCCGGTCGGGCACTCGCGCTTGCAGCCCTTGCACGACACGCACAAATCCATCGCCTCGCGCATCGCCTCGCCGGTGAAGGCGTCGGCGCCGAGCTGGCCCGACAGCGCCAGACGCAGCGTGTTGGCTCTGCCGCGGGTCAGGTGCTGCTCGTCGCGCGTGACGCGAAAGCTCGGGCACATCGTGCCGGCGTCGAACTTGCGGCAGTGGCCGTTGTTGTTGCACATCTCGGCCGCCTTGGCCAGGCCGCCGGTGGCGTCGCCGCCGCTGCCGGGCGCGGTGGTGGCCTCGCTCACCGGGTCGTTCTGCACGTTCCACGCCGACCAGTCGAGCTCGGTCCTGAGCGCGATCGTCCGGTACGGCGCCGGCGCACGCGGTGGCGGGAAGCGGAACAGCGCCGCGTCGTCCATCTTCGGCGGGTCGACGATGCGGCCGGGCGAGAACAGCGCGCCGGGGTCGAGTGCCTCCTTGATGGCGCGAAAGGCGGCGTCGAGCGCCGGGCCGAACTGCCACGCGATCCACTCGCCACGGCACAGGCCATCGCCGTGCTCGCCGCTGAACGCGCCCTTGTACTTGCGCACCAGCAGCGCCGCCTCCTCGGCGATCGACCGCATCTTGGTCGCGCCGTCGCGCCGCATGTCGAGGATCGGCCGCACGTGCAGCGTGCCGACCGAGGCGTGCGCGTACCAGGTGCCGCGCGTGCCGTGGCGCGCGAACACCTCGGTCAGCGCGTCGGTGTAGTCGGCGAGGTGCTCGAGCGGCACGGCGCAGTCCTCGATGAAGCTGACCGGCTTGCCGTCGCCCTTGAGGCTCATCATGATGTTGAGGCCGGCCTTCCGCACCTCCCACAGGTTCTTCTGCGCCGCGTCGTCGGCCAGTGTGACCACGCTGCCGGGCAGGCCGAGGTCGCCCATCAGTTCGTCGAGTCGGGCCAGGCGACCTTTCAGCGCCGGCTTGGCGTCGCCGGCGAACTCGACGAGCAGGATCGCCTCCGGCGCGCCGATCAGCGCCGAGGCCATCGTCGGCCGGAACGCCGGGTTGGCGAGCGCGAGATCGATCATCGTGCGGTCGACCAGCTCGACGGCCGTGGGCTGGAGCGCGACGATGTGCTGCGCGGCCGCCATCGCCGCACGGAAGGTCGGAAAGTTGACGACGCCGAGCACCTTGGCGCCGGGCAACGGCGCGAGCCGCAGCGTGAGCTCGCGCGACCAGGCCAGCGTGCCCTCGGCGCCGACGAGCAGGTGGGCGAGGTTGACGCTGCCGTCGCCGGTGTAGGGCTTCTCGCCCTGCGGATCGAAGATGTCGAGGTTGTAGCCGCCGACGCGGCGCAGCACCTTGGGCCAGCGCGCGGCGATGTCGTCGCCGTGCTTCCGCGCCAGGCCGCGCACGAACTCGCCGATCGCGCGCGCCCGCCCGGTCGCCTCGTGCAGCGGACCGAAAGCGACCTCGGTGCCGTCGGCCAGGCGAGCGTCGATGGCGAGCACGTTGTGCACCATGTTGCCGTAGCGGATGGAGCGCGAGCCGCACGAGTTGTTGCCGGCCATGCCACCGATCGTGGCCTGCGCGCTCGTCGACACGTCCACCGGGAACCACAGTCCGTGGCCTTTCAGGGCGGCGTTGAGGTGGTCGAGCACGACGCCGGGCTCGACCCGCGCGGTCATGGCGCCGGCATCGACGTCGAGCACGCGGCGCAGGTGCTTGGTGGTGTCGATCACCAGGCCGGCGCCGGTCGTCTGGCCGCACTGGCTGGTGCCGCCGCCGCGCGCCAGCACCGGCACGGCCAGCTCGCTCGCGATCTCGATCGCGACGGCGACGTCGCGGTCGCTGCGCGGCACCATCACGCCCGCCGGCATCACCTGGTAGATCGAGGCGTCGGTGGCGTAGCGGCCACGCGCACCGGCGTCGAAGAAGAGCTCGGCCTCGGTCTCGGCAGCGAGCCGGCGCGCCAGCAGACCGCTCCCGGCGCTCGGGGCAAACGTGGAAGAAATCATGCCGTCGTGAATGCCAGAATGGAACGCAACCAGGCTGCGATGATGCTCGACCTCGACTTCCACCCCACGGGCCGCCACTTCCTGCAGATCCCCGGCCCGAGCCCGGTGCCCGACCGCATCCTGCGGGCGATGAGCCTGCCGACGATCGACCACCGCGGCCCCGAGTTCGGCGCGCTCGGGCGCAAGGTGCTCGGCGGCATCCGCGACATCTTCAAGACCAAGCACCCGGTCGTGATCTATCCGGCGTCCGGCACCGGCGCGTGGGAAGCGGCGCTCGTGAACACGCTGTCGGCCGGCGACCGCGTGCTGATGGCCGAGACCGGCCACTTCGCCGCGCTCTGGCACAAGATGGCGCTGCGCCTCGGCCTGGAGGTCGAGTTCCTCGTCGCACCGGGCACCGATGCGCTGCTGCCCGAGGCACCGCACTGGCGCCGCGGCATCGACGCGGGCCAGATCGAAGCGCGCCTGCGCAAGGACACGGCCAGGGCGATCAGGGCGGTGTGCGTGATGCACAACGAGACCTCGACCGGCGTGGTGTGCGACATCGCCGCCGTGCGCCGTGCCATCGACTCGGCCGGCCACCCTGCCCTGCTGATGGTCGACTCGATCTCCGGCCTGGCCTCGGCCGACCTGCGCCACGACGAGTGGGGCATCGACGTCAGCATCGGCGGCTCGCAGAAGGGCCTGATGATGCCGCCCGGCATCGGCTTCAACGCCGTCTCGCCGCGCGCCCTCGAGGCCTCGAAGACGGCCAAGCTGCCGCGCGTGTTCTGGGCCTGGGACGAGATCATCGCCATGAACGCCGACGGCTACTGGCCGTCGACGCCGAACACCAACCTGCTCTACGCCCTCAACGAGTCGCTCGACATGCTGCTCGGCGAAGGACTCGACAACGTGTTCGCGCGCCACCGGCGCTGGGCCGCCGGCGTGCGCTCGGCGGTCGCCGCGTGGGGCCTGCCCATCCAGTGCGCCGACCCGGCCTGCTACTCGCCGGTGCTCACCGGCGTGATGATGCCGGCCGGCGTGGATGCCGACGCGGTGCGAAAGCTCATCCACCAGCGCTTCGACCTCTCGCTCGGCACCGGCCTCGGCAAGGTGAAGG
>CAXSEJ010000166.1:0-5991 GCA_964236395.1 uncultured Rhizobacter sp. | reverse complement strand
GCGAGCGTGCGGCACATGTAGTCGTTGACGCCGAGGTCGCCGTGCGCCGAGGTGAAGATCGACGGCAGCGTTGCCGGCTCGCGGCCGGACTCGCGCGCCGCGGCCATGGCGACTTCGAGCGCCAGGGCGACGGTGTCGGGGGCGCGCCGGCGCTCGGCCGCGGCCAGCACTTCGGGCGCCGGCCGTTTCGCCGGCGGATCGACCGGCCCGGCCTCGCCGCGGAAGGCCGCCCGCGCGTGCGGCCAGCCCGGCAGCGTCGGTGCCCAGAAGGCGACGCCTTCGACGCAGAAGACCGGCGGCGCGGCGATTGTTGCCGCGCTCGTTGCCGCGGTGGTTGCGGCGCTCGTTGCCGCGCTCGTTGCGGCGCTCATGCGGCCGCCGAGGTCGCGGCGCGGCCGAAGACGAGCACGCAGTTGTTGCCGCCGAAGCCGAACGAGTTGCTGAGCGCGATGCGCACGTCGGCCTGCGCTGCCGGCGCAGTGCGCACCTGCGGGCCGCAGGCCGCGTCGAGGCCGCGCGTGTTGACGGTGCCGGGCAGCATGCCGTGCTCGATGGCGAGCAGGCTGGCCGCGGCCTCGACGATGCCGGCCGCGCCGAGCGTGTGCCCGGTGATGCCCTTGGTCGAGCTGGCGTGGGTGCGGGCGGGGAAGCGGCGGGCGACCAGCGCCGCCTCGACCTCGTCGTTCTTGGTGCTCGCCGTGCCATGCAGGTTGATGTGGTCGACCGCCGAGGCGTCGATGCCGGCACGCGCCAGGGCGTCGTCGAGCGCGCGCTCGGCGCCGAGGCCCTGCGGATGCGGCGTCGACATGTGGTGGGCGTCGCTCGACTCGCCGTAGCCGAGCAGCTGCAGGGCGCCGGCCCGGCCGTCGCTGCGCTCCAGAAGGGCGAATCCGGCGGCTTCGCCGATGCTGATGCCGTCGCGCTCGGCATCGAACGGACGGCACGGCGCCGGCGAGACGAGCTGCAGCGCGTTGAAGCCGAACAGCACGCTGCCGCACAGGGTGTCGACACCGCCGACCAGGGCCGCGTCGACGAGGCCGAGGCGGAGCAGGCGTTCGGCCGCGGCGAACACCTTGGCGCTCGACGAGCAGGCGGTCGAGATGGTGACGCAGGGGCCGCGCAGGTCGAGCCCCTGCTGCACGAAGTTGGCGAGCGAATGCGGCGTGTGGACGAGCGGATTGCGCTCGCCTGCCGGGAAGCGGCCGTCGGCGTCGAGCCGGCGGTACGCGTCTTCGGTGGCGCCGATGCTCGAGGTGGAGGTGCCGAGCACCACCGCGACACGGGCCGCGCCGTAGCGCTCGCGCGCCTGCAGCACGGCGTCGAGAAAGCCGTCGCCGCGCAGTCCGAGCCAGGCCAGGCGGTTGTTGCGGCACTCCCAGTCGGCGAGCGGCCGCGGCAGCGGCGACGATTCGACGCCGCCGACCCGGCCGATCCACGTCGGCAGGGGTTGCGGGCCGAAATCGTTCGCGGTCAGGGCGCTTCGGTGCTCGCGCATGGCGGCGAGCAGGGCGGCCTTGCCGGCGCCGGCGGCGGTGGTGACGGTGTAGGCCGAGACGCGGATCGGCGGAACGGGCTGGGGCACGGGTGGTAAGCCTGTCGCTGGGCAAAGCGGGATTATCTTGGTGACGGCGACATTGCGCCGTGACCGAGCCGGCGCGCGCTCAGGCCGCGGCGGGCGCGCTCGTCGCCCGGTCGATGACCCGGCCGACCACCACCCGGCCGAGCACCACGACCACCGCGGCAAGTACCAGCAGTGCCGTTCGCGGCCCCAGGCCGTGGAGCAGCGCGCCGAAGACGAGCGGGCCGATGCCCTGGCCGATGAAAAAGCCGCAGGCGAACAGCGCCATCGCCGAGCCGCGCGCCGTCGGCGCCAGCTCGGTGGCCTCGGTCTGCATCGAGTTGTGCAGCATGTAGAACATCACCCCGGCGAGGAACATCGCGCCGGCGGCGAGCCACCACGAGGGCAGGACCGAGAGCGCCGCGTAGCAGAGCGCGCCGCCGAGCGAGCCGATGAGGCACATGCGGCGCATGCCGAGCCGGCGCAGCAGGGCGCGCACCGAGAACGCGTAGAGCAGGCCGCCGATGCCGAAGGCGCCGAGGACGAGGCCGGTGTGCGCCGGAATCGAGCTGGACGGCGCCCCGGTGGTCACGAGGAGGAGCTCGCTCATGAACGGGAACAGGCCGTAGAAGACCGCCCCTTCGACGAGCACGCAGCCGTAGAGCCAGGGTGCCTTCGGGTTGGCGAAGACGCGGCCGTACATGGCGGCGAACGAGCCGCTCGCGCGTGCCGCGCCGGCCGCGGCGCCGCGCGGCATGGCCAGCCAGGTGATCGCCGCGGCGAGCAGCCCGACCGCCGCCGCCATGACGAAGGAGCTGCGCCAGCCGAAGGCACCGCTGGCCAGACCCGAGGCCACCGAGCCGAGCATCTGCCCGGCAATGATCGCGAGCAGCATCCGCCCGATCGCCACCTGGCGCTCCTGCATGCCGTAGGCGTCGCCCAGGCCGGCGAGCACGAGCGGGATGAGGCCGCCGGCGAACACCCCGGCGCAGACGCGGGTGGCGAGCAGCGCGTGAAAACTCGTCGCCAGAACGCCGAGCACCAGCATCGCCGCGAGGCCGGCGACGCACACCTGGATGCAGCGCGTCTTGCCGAAGCGGTCGCCGAGCGGGCCGAGAAACGGCTGGGCGAAGGCGTAAGGCAGCGCGTAGGCCGTGTTCAGCATCGCCGCCGCCGCCGGCGTCACGCCGTAGTGCGCCGCGACCGGCAGCACGATGGGGTCGACGAGGCGCAGCGCGAAGCCGCTCGCGAACGCGCACACGGCGTAGAGAAGGAACATCGGCACGGGCGGGTTCGCGGCGCCGGATCAGCAGCGCATCAGCGCCTCGATCGCGTCGGCGCGGACCGGCACGCCGCGGCTGATGAGCTCGCAGCCGGTCGGCGTGACGACGGCGTCGTCCTCGATGCGGATGCCGATGTGCCAGTAGCGCTCCGGCACGCCCTCGCCCGGGCGCACGTAGAGGCCGGGCTCGAGTGTCAGCACCATGCCCGGTTCGAGCCGGCGCGACGGCTTCATCACGACGCGCTTGCCTCGCCAGTCGGGCTGCTCGACCGGCTCTTCGTCGGCCGCCCGGTCGTCGCCGATGTCGTGCACGTCGCGGCCGAGCCAGTGGCCGGTGCCGTGCATGTAGAACTGCCGGTAGGCGGCCGACTCGATCACCGCGTCGGCGTCGCCGACGCGTGTGCGGTCGAGCAGGCCGACGTCGAGCATCCCCTGCGCCAGAACCCGCACCGCGGCGGCGTGGCCGTCGATCTTGCGCGCGCCCGGCCGTGTCACCTCCACAGCCGCCTGCTGCGCCGCGGCGACGAGGTCGTACAGCTCGCGCTGCGGTGGCG
Organism: uncultured Rhizobacter sp.; assembly: GCA_964236395.1. Classification (GTDB taxonomy): domain Bacteria; phylum Pseudomonadota; class Gammaproteobacteria; order Burkholderiales; family Burkholderiaceae_C; genus Schlegelella_A. Next base: position 2,597 of record CAXSEJ010000166.1, on the reverse strand, counting down.
TGAAGCGGCCGTCGGCCGGGAAGGTGCGCGTGATGTCGCTGGCGTAGCCGTCCCACTCGCAGCCGGCGTCGATCAGGCACAGCTCGCCGGGGCGCAGGCGCGTGGCGCCGGGGATGTGGTGGAGGACGCAGGCGTTGGCGCCGGCAGCGACGATCGAGCCGTAGGCCGGCCCTTCGGCGCCGTGGCGGCGGAACTCGTGCAGCAGCTCGGCCTCGATCTCGTACTCGGCGATGCCGGCGTCGCGCCCGGTGGCGCCCTCGGCCAGGCGCGAGGCGCAAAAGCGCATCGCGCGCACGTGCGCCCCGGCGCTGATCTCGCCGGCGCGGCGCATCGAGGCCAGCTCGGTCTCGTCCTTGACCACGCGCATGGCGGCGAGCAGGGCGTTGAGGTCGTGCTGCGACCCGGGCACGACGATGCCGGTCCACTCCCGGGCACGCACCTTGTCGAGCCAGCCCTCGACCCGCGGCCCGAGACCCGGCGCGCCGAACGGCCACCAGAGCGCCGGCTGGCCGGCCATGCGCTCGACCACTTTCTCGTCGAGCAGGGCGAGCGGAAAGGCCTCGTCGACGCCGAGGGCGGCCGGCGCCGCGTCGGGGCCGAGGCGAATGCCGTCCCACAGCTCGCGCTCCACGTCCTTCGGCCGGCAGAAGAGCGTGCTGCGGCCGATGGCGTCGATGAGCAGCCAGCCGCCCGGCTCGGCGAAGCCGCTGAGGTAGTGGAAGCTGCTGTCGTGACGGTACGGGTGGTCGTTGTCGCCGTTGCGCTGGCGCTCGGGCGCGGTGGGCACGAGGGCCAGGCCGCCGCCGGCGCGCCGCAGCTCGGCGGCGATGCGCCCGCGGCGTCGGGCGAACGGGGAATCCTGCATGGCGGGACTGTAGCGGCCGGCAGGCGCGGGACCGTTGGGCTACGCTCTGCGACCGCCATCGATTCCTTCGCGTCTGGAGCCCCCATGTCATCGCCCATGCCCTACCGCCGCCTCGGCGCGAGCGGCCTGCAGGTCAGCGTCCTCTCGCTCGGCTCGTGGGTCACTTATCACACGCAGGTCGACACCAGGGCCGCCCAGGAGATGCTCGCGGCGGCGATGGACGCCGGCGTCAACTTCTTCGACAACGCCGAGGTCTACGCGCTCGGCAAGAGCGAGACGGTGATGGGCGACGCCATCAAGGCGCTGAAGTGGCCGCGCCTCGACTACATCGTCTCGACCAAGTTCTTCTGGGGCCTGCAGCGCGAGGGCAACGTGGTCAACAAGAAGGACACGCTGAACCGCAAGTACCTGATGCAGGCGATCGACGGTTCGCTGCGGCGCATGGGCCTCGACTTCATCGACCTCGTCTACTGCCACCGGCCCGATCCGCACACGCCCGTCGAGGAGACGGTGCGGGCGATGAGCGACATGATCACGCAGGGCAAGGCGCTCTACTGGGGCACGAGCGAGTGGAGCGCGGCCGACATCCGCACCGCCTGGGACATCGCCGACAGGCACCACCTGCACAAGCCGGTGATGGAGCAGCCGCAATACCACCTGTTCCATCGGCAGCGCGTGGAGCAGGAGTACGCGCCGCTCTACGGTGCGACCGGCGACGGCGACGGCATCGGCCTCGGCCTCACCACCTGGAGCCCGCTCGCCAGCGGCCTGCTCACCGGCAAGTACAAGACCGGCATCCCGGCCGGCAGCCGCGGTGCCCTGGCCAACATGGGCTTTCTCGTCGGCGGGCTGACCGACGAGGCGAAGAACGCCGCGGTCGGCCGGCTCGAGCCCATCGCCGCCGAGCTCGGCTGCAGCATGGCCCAGCTGGCGATCGCCTGGGCCGCGCACAACCCGCGCGTCTCGACCGTGATCACCGGCGCCTCGAACCTCGGCCAGCTGCGTGCCAACCTCGGCGCCGTCGAGGTGCTGGCGAAGCTGACGCCGGAGGTGCTGGCGCGCATCGACGCGATCACTCTGCCCCTGGCGGCTTGACCTTTCTGCGGGCGGCTCAGCCGAGCAGCCGCCTCAGCACCTGGGCCAGCTGGCGCGGCTGCTGCAGCGAGGCGACGCCGCCAAAGCCGAAGATGCGCAGGGCGTCGGCGCCGCGCTGCTTCTCGAGCGCGACGCAGACCACGCGCACGCCCCGCCGGGCCGCGCCGCGCACGGCGTGGCGGGCGTCTTCGACGAGATAGCGCGGGTCGTGCACGTCGACGTCGTGCGGCTCGCCATCGGAGAACACGATCACCCAGCGGGCGCCGTCGCCGTGCCCGGCGAGGCGGCCGGCGGCGTGACGCAGGGCGGCGCCCAGCCGTGTCGAGCCGCCGGGCCGGAGCGCCCGCAGGCGCGCGACCATGGCCGCGTCGGCCGGCTCGTCGAACGACTTGACGACGCTCATGCGCACCGCGTGCCGGCCGCGCGAGGCGAAGCCGGCGACGGCGCAGGCCACGCCGTTGGCGTGCAGCGCCCGAGCCGTGGCGGCGGCCGCTTCCGCCGCCGTGGCCAGCACGCTCGGCGCGTCGGCCGTCAGCGGCGCTGCCGTCGAGGCCGAGTGGTCGACGAGCAGCCACACGGCGGCCGGGCCGCGGCGCCGGTCGAGACCGCGGTAGACACGCGCATCGCCGCGGGCGCG
>CAXSEJ010000165.1:0-6095 GCA_964236395.1 uncultured Rhizobacter sp. | reverse complement strand
GCGCGTCGTTCGTGTGCAGCGTCGACATCACCATGTGGCCGGTCTGCGCCGCCTTCATGGCGATGTCGGCCGTCTCGAGGTCCCGGATCTCGCCGACCATGATGATGTCCGGGTCCTGACGCAGGAACGACTTCAGCGCCGACGAGAAGGTGAGGCCAGCCTTGTCGTTGACGTTGACCTGATTGACGCCCGGCAGGTTGATTTCCGCCGGGTCCTCGACCGTGGCGATGTTGACGCCCGGCTGATTGAGGATGTTCAGGCAGGTGTAGAGCGAGACGGTCTTGCCGCTGCCGGTGGGTCCGGTCACCAGCACCATGCCGTACGGCCGGGCGATCGCCTTCATCAGACGGTCCTTCTCGATCTTCTCGTAGCCGAGCGCTTCGATCCCGACCTTCGCGCTCGACGGGTCGAGGATCCGGATCACGATCTTCTCGCCGAAGAGCGTCGGCAAGGTGCTGACCCGAAAGTCGATGGCCTTGTTGCCGAACTTCAGCTTCATGCGGCCGTCCTGCGGCACGCGCTTTTCGGAGATGTCGAGCCGTGAGATGACCTTGATGCGCGCGGAGAGCTTGTCCTTGATCGCCAGCGGCGGCTGGGTGATCTCGCGCAGCTCGCCGTCGACTCGAAAGCGCACGCGGTAGTGGTATTCGTAGGGCTCGAAGTGCAGGTCCGACGCGCGCAGGTTGATCGCGTCGATCAGCATCTTCTGCAGGAAGCGCACGACCGGCGCGTCCTCGACGTCGGTCGACGTTGCTTCCGCTTCCTGGGGCGCGGTGACGTCGTCGGTGACGTCGAATTCGAAGTCGCCCGACGACAGCGACTCCATTGCCTCACTGGCGCTGGTGCCCGAGCCCTCCAGCAGCTTGGCGAGCTTGTCGTGCTCGACGATGACCCATTCCGGCGCCAGCTGGGTCGCGAACTTGATGCGCTCGGCGGCCTCCTGGTCGGTCGGGTCGGCCGCACCAATGAAGAGGCGATTGCCTCGCTTGCCGAGCACCACGACCTGGTACTGCGCGGCGAGCTTGCCATCGATGACGTTCTTCGGCAGCTTGCTCGGGTCGATCGCGTTGAGGTCGAGCAGGGGCAGCGCGAGTGCGGCCGCGAGCGTGTGGGCGAGGTCGAAGGGCGAAACGGCGCCGGCGGCGATCACCGAGGCGACGAAGCTGCTGCGTTTGTCGCGCGAGCTGCGGACCAGCTCCTCGGCCGTCTTGCCGTTCAGCTTGCCGGCGTGAACCAGCACCCTCGCCACGCCGGAGAGGGTGGAATGCGGTGCTTCGGCGAGGGTGTCCAAAACGAGGGGGTGTCCGATCGGTGCGGCAAAAAGCGGCCGATCATCGCCGATCCACCCGGGGCTGTAAACGCGGCCCCGAGCAGGGTCGCGTCAACTATTCACGGGGGGTGCGCAAGGCGCTTAGCGCCGCGTGCGGAACTGCCGAAACGGCAGGGTTTGGTCGGGGTGAGAGGATTCGAACCTCCGGCCTCTACGTCCCGAACGTAGCGCTCTACCAGGCTAAGCTACACCCCGATTTTTCAGTGCCGCCGGCGCTGCGTCTTCACGAAAACTTCATGAAGAGCGCTCGACGGAGTGAACCGACAAGTCTAGCAGAGCGTCGCGAAACGGCGTTCCCGGCAAGCGGTCCAGCGCACTTCGCGCCTTGTCTGCTTCGCCACGCGCAGCGTCTCGCGTTGCGCTCAGTGCACCCGTCGAGCGGACGACCTCGACGATGTCGGCGAGGCGGGCGACCTCGCCATGCCGGATGGCGTGGCGCACGAGGTCGCGCTCCGCCTGCGAGCCGCGCTCCATGGCGAGCAGCAACGGAAGCGTGGGCTTGCCCTCGCGCAGGTCGTCGCCGACGTTCTTGCCGAGCTGTTCGGTGGCGCCTTCGTAGTCGAGCAGGTCGTCGACGAGCTGGAAGGCCGTGCCGAGCGAACGACCATAGTCGGCGCACGCCTCTTCGGTGGCGGCGTCGGCCTCGGCCAGCACGGCGCCCAGACGGGCGCTCGCTTCGAAGAGCTTGGCGGTCTTGAAGCGGATGACGCGCAGATAGTCGTCGACGACGATGTCCGGGTTGTGCATGTTCATGAGCTGCAGCACTTCGCCTTCGGCGATCACGTTCGTGGCGTCGGCGAGCACTTCGAGCACGCGCAGGCGGTTCACCGAGACCATCATCTGGAAAGCGCGCGAGTAGACGAAGTCGCCGACCAGCACGCTCGCCGCATTGCCGAACAGTGCGTTTGCGGTGCGCCGGCCGCGCCGCAATCCCGATTCGTCGACCACGTCGTCGTGAAGCAAGGTGGCCGTATGAATGAACTCGACCGTCGCCGCGAGTTCGAATCGCTCCGGGCCGGCAAAACCCAGTGCGCTGGAGAAGAGCAGGACCAGCCGCGGCCGCAAGCGCTTGCCGCCGGCGCTGATGATGTAGTGGGCGATCTGGTCGATCAGCGCCACCTGAGAGGACAGTCGGAGCTGGATCACCGCGTCGACCTGGCGCATGTCGGCGGCGATCAGCGCGAGAGTTTCATCGTCCCCGGACACCGCAAGCGGCGAGGGCGCCGAAGACGCAACGGACACGACGGGATCTGACAAGCGGCCGATTATAGAAAGCGTGCCCCGGTGTTCGCAGGACCGCGTCGGCCTGCCTGCGCCCGAGCGACACATCGAGACGAGGCTCGGGCGTGGCGTGCTATAGTCACAGGCTTTTCCTGCCAGCCATCCGGCGGCACGGAAGGGCCATCAGGCAGCGAGGAATTCACTATGTACGCGGTCATCAAAACCGGCGGCAAGCAATACAAGGTGGCAGCGGGTGAAACGCTCAAGGTCGAGCGGCTCGCCTTCGACGTGGGCCAGGACGTGACGCTCGATCAGGTACTGGCGATCGGCACCGGCGCCGATCTCGTCACCGGTGCGCCGCTCGTGAGTGGCGCCAGTGTGGTCGCGAGCGTGGTCTCACACGGCCGCCACGACAAGGTGCGCATCTTCAAGATGAAGAAGCGCAAGCACTATCAGAAGCGCCAGGGCCATCGTCAGGCGTTCACCGAGATCCGGATCAGCGCGGTGAACGCGGCTTAATCACGGCGGCTTAATCACGGCGGCCTGATCGCCGTAGCGACCCTCAGGAGTTTCCCATGGCACAGAAAAAAGGCGGCGGCTCGACGCGTAACGGCCGCGATTCGCAGCCCAAGATGCTCGGCGTCAAGGTGTTCGGCGGGCAGGTCGTTCCGGCCGGTTCGATCATCGTGCGCCAACGCGGCACGCGCTTTCACGCTGGTCCGAATGTCGGCATCGGTCGCGATCACACGTTGTTCGCCTTGGTCGACGGGGTGGTGAGCTATGCGATCAAGGGGCCGCGCAATCGCCAGACGGTGGCCGTCCAGGCCGCCTGACCGGGGCTTCGGCCCGCGCTCCACGAAGCCCCGGTGAGCCGGGGCTTTTCGTTGGTGCCGGCTGCTACTACGATGATCGTCCTGCTTCTCGACCGAGGCCCGCATGAAGTTCGTTGACGAGGCGACGATCGACGTCGTTGCCGGCGACGGCGGCAACGGCTGCATGAGCTTTCGGCGCGAGAAGTTCATTCCCTTCGGCGGTCCGAACGGTGGCGACGGGGGCCGCGGCGGCAGCGTCTACGCGGTGGGAGACCGCAACCTCAACACGCTGATCGACTTTCGCTACGCCCGCCGTCACGAGGCACGCAGCGGCGAGAACGGACGCGGCTCCGACCAGTACGGCGCCGCCGCCGACGACATCGTGCTGCGCATGCCCGTCGGCACGATCGTCAGCGACGCCGAAACCGGCCAGCGCATCGCCGAGCTGCTCGAGCCCGACGAGCGTGTGCTCATCGTCAAGGGCGGTGACGGCGGCTTCGGCAACCTCCACTTCAAGAGCAGCACCAATCGCGCGCCGCGCCAGAAGACGCCCGGGTGGCCGGGGGAGCAGCGCAGGCTCCGTCTGGAGTTGCGCGTGCTGGCCGACGTCGGCCTGCTCGGCATGCCCAACGCCGGCAAGTCGACGCTCATCACCGCCGTCTCGAACGCCCGGCCGAAGATCGCCGACTACCCGTTCACCACGCTGCACCCCAACCTCGGCGTGGTCCGTGTCGCCGCCGAGCAGAGCTTCGTGGTCGCCGACATTCCGGGCCTCATCGAGGGGGCGGCAGAGGGTGCCGGACTGGGCCACTTCTTCCTTCGTCACCTGCAGAGGACGCGGCTGCTGCTGCACCTCGTCGACTTCGCGCCCTTCGACGAGAGCGTCGACCCTGTGGCGCAGGTGCGCGCCATCGCGCGCGAGCTGGAGAAGTACGACCCGGCGCTGATCGACAAGCCGCGCTGGCTGGTGCTGAACAAATTCGACATGGTGCCGGCCGACGAGCGCGCGTCGCGCGTGAAGGCATTCGTCAAGCGCTTGCGCTGGAAGGGCCCGGTGTTCGAGATCTCCGCCCTGACGCGCGAAGGTTGCGAGCCGCTCGTCCGTGCCGCCTACGACCATGTCGCGAAGCACGCCGCGCCCCCTGCCGAAGAGCGAGATCCCCGGTTCGACGCCGCCGACACTGCCGACGGCGACTCGGCAGCACGATGACCGAGGTCCTGCGCAACGCGCGGCGCATCGTCGTCAAGGTCGGCTCGAGTCTGGTGACGGACGAAGGTCGCGGCATCGACGCCGGCGCAATCGGCGACTGGTGCCGGCAGATGGCCGTGCTGGTGCGGCAACAGCGCGAGCTGGTCATGGTGTCGAGTGGCGCCATCGTCGAAGGCATGCGGCGGCTGGGCTGGTCGACTCGTCCGAACGCGGTGCATGAATTGCAGGCCGCGGCTGCCGTCGGTCAGATGGGGCTGGCGCAGATCTATGAGACGGCGTTGCGCTCCCACGGCATCGGCAGCGCTCAGGTGCTGCTCACCCACGCCGACCTTGCCGACCGCGAGCGCTACCTGAACGCGCGGTCGACGCTCGTCACGCTGCTCGGCCTCGGCGTGGTGCCCGTGATCAACGAGAACGACACGGTCGTCGTCGACGAGATCAAGTTCGGCGACAACGACACGCTCGGCGCTCTGGTGGCCAACCTGCTCGATGCCGATGCCCTGATCATCCTCACCGACCAGCGCGGCCTGTTTTCGGCCGACCCGCGCAAGGACCCATCCGCGCACCTGATCGAGCACGCGGCGGCCGGCGATGCCGAGCTCGAGCGGATGGCAGGCGGCGCCGGATCGGCGCTCGGCCGTGGTGGCATGCTGACCAAGGTGCTCGCCGCGCGCCGTGCCGCGCGCAGCGGCGCCAGCACCTTCATCGCCTACGGCCGCGAGCCCGACGTGCTGCTGCGTCTGACCGCGGGCGAGCACATCGGCACCGCTCTGGTCGCCTCGACCGCAAAGATCGCCGCCCGCAAGCAGTGGATGAGCGACCACCTGCAGCTGCGCGGCGCGGTGACGGTCGACGAAGGTGCGGCCGCCAAGATCCAGGCCGGCGGCAAGAGCCTGCTGCCGGTGGGCGTGGTCGGCGTCGAGGGCGAGTTCCACCGCGGCGACGTGATCGCCGTGCGTCGCGTCGGCGGCCCGGAAATTGGCCGTGGCCTCAGCAACTACGGCAGCAGCGAGACGCGCCTGATCTCACGCCGACCTTCATCGGACTTCGAGCAGCTGCTGGGCTACGTCGGCGAGCCGGAACTGATTCACCGCGACAACTTCGTGCTGGCCTGAGCGCTCGTCGCCGCGCTAGGACAGTGCGTCCTTGCCTGCCTGAGCGCGCGAAGCGAGCGCCGCCGCGCCGGACACGGCCACGTCGAGTGATGCCGGGGTCGTGTCGAGGGCGGCCGGCATCGTCGTGTCGTCGGCTTCGCAGTGGCGGTGCCGCTGCCCGCCGTCTTCCCGGAAGTGCGGGCGCATGCCGGAACGCAGGTAGCGGTTGTGCTGCGTGCCGCGCGGCAGGAAGCGGGCGAGCTCGGTGAGCGCCATCTGGTAGACGTCTCGTTTGAACTCGATCACCACGTCGAGCGGCACCCAGTACTCGTGCCAGCGCCACGCGTCGAACTCGGGATGGTCGGTGGCGCGGAGGTTCATGTCGCAGTCGCGGCCGGTCAGCTGGAGCAGGAACCAGATCTGCTTCT
>CAXSEJ010000164.1:0-6115 GCA_964236395.1 uncultured Rhizobacter sp. | reverse complement strand
CCAGGATGTCGCGCAGGTTCTGGCCGTGCCAGGCCGGCGGCCAGGCGGCGATGGCGCGCTCGCGGATGGTGAGCGAGTCGTCGGGCACCATCGTTTTTTCCGTGACCTCGAAGACGCGGCCGAGGCCGTGGCAGTTCGGGCACGCGCCCTGCGGCGTGTTCGGCGAGAAGTCCTCCGCGTAGAGCATCGGCTGCTCGGCCGGGTAGCTGCCGGCACGCGAATAGAGCAGCCGCAGCAGGCTGGAGAGCGTGGTCAGGCTGCCCACCGAGGAGCGCGAGCCCGGCGTGCCGCGCTGCTGCTGCAGGGCGACGGCCGGCGGCAGGCCCTCGATGCTGTCGACGTCGGGCACGCCGACCTGGTCGATCAGACGCCGTGCGTACGGCGCGACCGACTCGAAATAGCGGCGCTGCGCCTCGGCGTACAGCGTGCCGAAGGCCAGCGACGACTTGCCCGATCCGGAGATGCCGGTGAAGACGACGAGCGCGTCGCGCGGCACGTCGACGTCGACGTTCTTGAGGTTGTGCTCGCGCGCACCGCGAACCCGGACGAAACGGCTGTGCATGTGGTCACGATAATCGCGCCATGCACACTCTCCTCGAGAACAACCGCCGCTGGGCGGCCAAGATGGAGGCCGAGCGGCCGGGCTTCTTCACCGGCCTGCTGCAGCAGCAGGCGCCGCAGTACCTGTGGATCGGCTGCGCCGACAGCCGGGTGCCGGCCAACGAACTCGTCGACCTGGCCCCGGGCGAGCTGTTCGTGCACCGCAACGTCGCCAACCTCGTCGTTCACTCCGACCTGAACTGCCTCTCCGTCATCCAGTTCGCGGCCGACGTGCTCGAGGTCAAGCACATCATCGTCGTCGGTCACTCGAACTGCGGCGGCGTGATGGCGGCGCTGGAGAACCGCCGTGTCGGCATCGCCGACAACTGGATCCGGCATGTGCAGGACGTGCGCAACCGGCACGGCCAGTGGCTCGACTCGCTGCCGTTCGCGCGCCGCGTCAACGCGCTGTGCGAGCTCAACGTCGTCGAGCAGGCGCTCAACGTGTGCCAGACGACGGTGCTGCAGGACGCCTGGCAGCGCGGCCAGGACATCGTCGTCCATGGCTGGGTGTACGGCATCGGCAACGGCCTGCTCGAAAACCTCGAGATGACCGTTGGCCGCGACGACGACCTGGCCGCCGTGTACAGCGCCGCCATCGCCGTCGTGCACCGGCGCTATGAAGCGGCGGCGGGCTGAGCAGGTTCGGCGAGACGATCGGCAGCACCGCCACCGCTACGCCTCGTGATTCGACGCCACCGCGGCGTGGACGAGCGCCGCGAGCGCCTTCTCGTCGAGCTTGTCGCCGTCGTGGAAATCGATGGCCCGGCGAACCTTGCCGTCGAGGCTCGAGTTGAAGAGGCGCGACGGGTCCGGCAGCGCGGCGCCCTTCGCGAAGGTGGTCTTCACGACCTTCTTGTAGGTCTCGCCGGTGCAGACGATGCCGCGGGCCGACCAGACCGGGATGCCCCACTTCCACTCTTCGACGACGCGTGGGTCGGCCGCCAGGATCACGGCGCGGATGCGGGCGAGCATCTCGCCGCGCCAGTCGGCCAGCGACGCGATCTTGGCGTCGATCAGCGCCGAAGGCGCCTCTGCGTGCGCCGGTGCGCTCTTCCTGGCCATGCACCCTCCCGCTTTGACGTTGCGACCCGATCGATTCTCTGTCGGGAGCGCCGAAACTAGAATCGCCCTCCCCCCCGTTTCTCGTCGAACGATCATGCACTCCAGCTTCTTCGGCGCCCTGCGGCGACGCTTCGCCATCGCCGCTTCGGTGGCCGCTTCGGTGGCGATTTCGGGGGCCGTTTCCGTGGCCGCGTCGATGGCCGCCAGCGCCGCCTTCGCCGCACCCGTCGCCGCAGTCCACGAGCTCGCGCGACAGGAGCAGCAGCCGCTGCTCGACACGCTGCACGACCTGGTCGCGATCGAGTCGGGCAGCAAGGACGTCGAGGGCCTGGAGAAGATCGCCGGGCTGATCGCCGAGCGGCTGCGCCAGCTCGGCGGCAAGGTCGACGTCCTGCCGCCCGCCGACGTGTTCAGGATGGACGACACGCCGGCGAAGACGGGCGCCATGGTGCAGGCGGTGTGGAAGGGCACGGGCACGAAGAACGTGCTGCTCATCGCCCACATGGACACGGTGTACTTGCGCGGCATGCTGAAGGACCAGCCGTTCCGCGTCGACGGCAACCGGGCCTACGGACTCGGCATCGCCGACGACAAGCAGGGCGTCGCCCTCATCCTGCACACGGTCGCCATGCTCAACAAGCTCGGCTTCAAGGGCTACGGCACGCTCACCGTGCTCGTCAATGGCGACGAGGAGATCAGCTCGCCGGGATCGCGCAGCACGATCACGCGCGTCGCCGGCGGCCAGGACGCCGTGCTCTCGTTCGAGGGCGGCGGCAGCGACGGCGGCCTGCGCCTGGCCACGAGCGGCATCGGCTCGGCCTACCTCACGGTCGAGGGCAAGTCGTCGCATGCCGGGGCACGACCCGAAGGCGGCGTCAATGCGCTCTACGAGCTTTCGTACCAGATCCTGCAGATGAAGGACCTGTCGCAGAACGACAAGGGGCTCAAGCTCAACTGGACGGTCGCGCAGGCCGGCACCAACCGCAACGTCATCCCGGCGCAGGCCACGGCCCAGGCCGACGCCCGGGCGCTGCGCGTGGCCGACTTCGACCAGCTGCAGGCGGCGATGCAGGAGCGCATCAAGCGCCAGCTGCTGGCCGAGAGCAAGGTGCAGGTCAAGTTCGAGGTGCGGCGGCCGCCGCTCGAAGCCACCGCCGCGTCGCGCAGGCTCTCGGCGCACGGCCAGGCTGTGTACGGCGAGCTCGGCCTGCCGATGAAGGTGACCGACCTCGCCACCGGCGGCGGCACCGACGCCGCCTTCGCCGCGCTGCAGACGCGCGCCGCGGTGGTCGAGGGCCTGGGCCTGAGCGGCTTCGGTGCCCATTCGAACGACGCGGAGTACGTGCAGATCGAGACCATCGTGCCGCGGCTGTACCTGGCGACGCGGCTGCTCATGGACGTCGCGCAGGACAGGCTCAGGTAGCGGGCTGCCCGATGGCGCCGCTCTACCGCGACTTCGCCAGCTCGGCCGAGATCGACGCCCAGTACAACGCGGCCGCCGCCGTCGCCGACGCCGGTGCCTGCCTGCGCCGCTATGCCGAGCGCGCCGCCGAGGCCCGCGCCACCTTGCCGTGCGCGCTCGACGTTCCGTTCGGGCCGACGCTCGACGAGACGCTCGACATCTTCCCCGCCGACCCCGTGCCCGGTGCGCTCGCGCCGGTGCTCGTGTTCATCCACGGCGGCTACTGGCGCGCCCTCTCAGCCAAGGACTTCAGCGGCGTGGCCTTCGGCCTGCGACCGCTCGGCATCACGACGGTCGTCGTCGACTATTCGCTCTGCCCGAAGGTCACGATCGACGAGATCACGCGGCAGGCCCGTGCGGCCGTCGCCTGGACGCTGCGCCACATCGGCGACCATGGCGGCGACCCGACCCGCGTGGCGGTGGGCGGCCACTCGGCCGGCGGTCACCTGAGCGCGATGTGCCTGGCCACGCGCTGGGCCGAGGACTACGGCCTGCCCGCCGACCCGCTGGCGGCGGCGGTGCTCGTGAGCGGCGTCTACGACATCGCGCCGCTGCGGCACAGCTACCTGCAGCCGCAGATCCGGCTCGACGACGGCATCGTCGCGCGCAACTCGCCGCTGTTCGCCGTGCGCGCGTCTGCGACGCCGGCGCTCGTCACCTGGGGCGGCGACGAAAGCGCGGAGTTCGAGCGGCAGAGCCGTGCCTTCCATGGCGCCTGGCAGGCGGCCGGCAACCACTCCGAGCTGCTCGCCCAGGATGGTGCGAATCACTTCAGCGCGATCGACGGCTTCGAGGACCCGGCGAGCCCCATCTGCCGCTGGCTCGCCGCGCGGCTCGGATCGCCCGGGCTCGGATCCCCCGCGCTCGGATCTCCCAAATGACGCGGGCGCTCGCCACCGATGGTGGGAGCGCCCGCGGGTCTGGCTACAGAAACCGACTACAACACTTGTGGATCCGTACCGGACCGAGAGATTGAAGACATATCACCTCCTTTCGCAGTTGCAGGAGGCCCGAGCGTAATCGCTTTCTGCGCGCACGTCAGGGGCGTTGATATGGCGCGGCAAGGCGACCGGCCGACCTCGCTACCTACAATCTGCCACCTCCAACGACACACCCGAATGAACGTCCACGCTTCCGTCTTCAAGGCCTACGACATCCGCGGCATCGTCGAGCAGACGATCGACGAGGCGTTCGCCGAGCACCTCGGCCGCGCCTTCGGCAGCGCCGCACTGGCCGAGGGCGAGCGCGCGGTGGCGGTCGGCCGCGACGGCCGGCTCTCCGGCCCGGCACTGTCGGCGGCGCTCATCCGCGGCCTCGTCTCGACCGGGCTCGACGTCGTCGACCTCGGCCCGGTGACCACGCCGATGCTCTATTACGTGGCTGCCACGCGCGCGGAGCACGGCTGCTCGAGCGGCGTGCAGGTGACCGGCAGCCACAACCCGAAGAACTACAACGGCTTCAAGATGGTGCTGGCCGGCCGCGCCATCCACGGCGACGAGATCCAGCGCCTGCGCCGTCGGATCGAGACCGAGGACTACGCGCGCGGCACCGGTCGTGCCGCGGCGATGGACATCGGCGCCGAGTACAGCGCCCGCATCGCCGGCGACTGCCGGCTCGCTCGGCCGATGACGATCGCGGTCGATTCGGGCAACGGCATCGCCGGCGCGTCGGCGCCCGGCGTGCTGCGCGCCCTCGGCTGCACGGTGCACGAGCTCTATTCGGAGGTCGACGGCAACTTCCCCAACCACCACCCCGACCCGAGCAAGCCGGAGAACCTGGCCGAGCTGATCGAGCACGTGCGCAGCAGCGACGCCGAGCTCGGTCTGGCCTTCGACGGCGACGGCGACCGCCTCGGCGTGGTCACCAAGGACGGGCAGATCATCTATCCCGATCGCCAGCTGATGCTGTTCGCCCGCGACGTGCTCAAGCGCCAGCGTGGCGCGACCATCCTCTTCGACGTGAAGTGCTCGCAGCGCCTGGCGCCGCTGATCCGCGCTGCCGGCGGCGAGCCGCTGATGTGGAAGACCGGCCACTCGCTCGTGAAGGCGAAGATGCGCGAGGTCGGCTCGCCGCTGGCCGGCGAGATGAGCGGCCACATCTTCTTCGCCGAGCGCTGGTACGGCTTCGACGACGCCACCTACAGCGCGGCGCGCCTGCTCGAGATCGTGAGTGCGAGCGCCGACCCGAGCGCCGTGCTGAACGCCTTGCCGACGAGCTTTTCCACGCCCGAGCTCAACGTCGCCTGCGCCGAAGGCGAGCCGGCCACGGTGGTCGCCCGGCTGCGGGCGGAGGCGAAGTTCCCGGGCGCGCGCGAGCTCGTCACGATCGACGGCGTGCGCGTCGAGTACGACGACGGTTTCGGCCTCGTTCGCGCCTCGAACACCACGCCGGTGCTGGTGCTCCGCTTCGAAGGCACGAGCGAGGCGGCGCTGGCGCGGATCCAGGCCGAGTGCATGGCGGCGCTGCGCGCGGTCAAGCCCGATGCCGAGGTCGCGGCCGCGGCGCATTGATCGCTTGCGCATCCTGATCGTCAAGCTGTCGTCGCTCGGCGACGTGGTGCATGCGCTGCCGGTCGTCGCCGACATCCACGAGCGCCATCCCGCAGCGCTGGTCGACTGGGTGGTGGAGCCCGGATTCGCCCCGCTCGTGCGCCGCAGCGCCGGCATCGCCGAGGTGATCGCCTGCCCGCTGCGGCGCTGGCTGCGCACGGGACTCTGGCGGCCGGCCGTGTGGCGCGAGATGCGCGTCTTCGCCGCACGCCTGCGCCGCGACCGCTACGACGCCGTGATCGACCTGCAGGGCCTGACCAAGTCGGCGCTCATCGCCCGCCTCGCGCGAGGCCCGAGCTTCGGCCTCGCCAACCGCACCGAGGGCGCGAGCCACGAGGCGCCGGCGCGCTGGCTCGCGACCCGGGCGGTCCACGTCGAGCCGCACAGCCATGCAGTCGACCGCTCGCGCGAGCTCGTCTCCGCAGCGCTCGACACCTGG
>CAXSEJ010000163.1:0-6156 GCA_964236395.1 uncultured Rhizobacter sp. | reverse complement strand
CTGAAACGCGACCCCGGCACGTGACGCCGCCCTCGCCGTGGGCGACGCGCCGGGCGTCTGGTGCGGCCCGGCGGATCGGTCGTCCTCGCTGCGCCGGACCCTTCGTGCAACGGATCGCCGCGGTGCCGGCCGCGGCGCTGTCGGCCAGGCCGCGCTGGCCTCGCGACAGCGCGTCGGCCCTCACCCGGTCGCTAGAATCGATCGGTTCAGGACCCCGCGCATGAAAACAATCACCGGCAGCATCGTCGCGCTCGTCACGCCCATGGACGACGACGGGCGCATCGACTTCGACGCGCTGCGCCGCCTCGTCGACTGGCACGTCGAGGAAGGCACGCAGTGCCTCGGCGTCGTCGGCACGACCGGCGAGTCGCCCACGGTCTCCGTCGACGAGCACTGCGAGATCATCCGCGTCGCCGTCGAGCACGCGCGCGGCCGTGTGCCGGTGATGGCCGGCGCCGGAGGCAACTCCACCGCCGAAGCGATCGAGCTCTCGCGCTTCGCGCTCAAGGTCGGGGCCGACTGCACGCTGTCGGTCGTGCCCTACTACAACAAGCCGTCGCAGGACGGCATCTACCGCCACTTCCGTGCGATCGCAGAAGCGGTCGACATCGCGATGGTTCTCTACAACGTGCCGTCACGCACCGTTGCCGACATGTCGGTCGAGACGGCGTTGCGACTGGCCGAGGTCCCGGGCGTCATCGGCATCAAGGACGCCACCGGCGACATCGCGCGCGGCTCTGCCCTCATCCGCAAGGCACCGCGGGGCTTCGCCGTCTACTCGGGCAACGACGACTCGGCCGTCGCGCTGATGCTGCTCGGCGGCCACGGCAGCATCAGCGTCACGGCCAACGTCGCTCCGCGGGTCATGCAGTCGGTGTGCGAGGCGGCGATGGCCGGCAACGCCCGCGAGGCGGCAAGACTTCAGATGCTGTTGCTGCCGCTGCACCAGGCCCTTTTCGTCGAGCCGAGCCCGGCGCCGACGAAGTGGGCGATGCACCGGCTGGGCCGTTGCGGCACCGGTGTGCGCCTGCCGATCACGCCGCTCAGCGCGGCCGGCCAGGCCACCGTCGATGCGGCGATGCGCGAAGCCGGCGTGTCGTGATCGGCGTCACGCTGTCAACGATGGAGATGTTTTTCAAGTGATTTTCCCAACCTCACGCGGGGCGCCGCTCACGGGCGTTCTGGTCCTGCTCGGTGCGGCCCTGGTCGCCGGCTGCTCGGCCATCGGCAACGTCCTCGAAGGCGACAAGGTCGACTACCGCTCGACCTCTGCCAGCAAGGCATCGGGCCTCGAGATTCCGCCCGACCTGACGCAGCTCGCCAAGGAATCGCGTTACGCGCAGCCTTCGGGCACCGTCAGCGCCTCGACCTTCCAGGCGGTTTCCACCGCGGCAAGCGCGCCGGCAGCCGTGGCCACCGTCGCGCCGCAGGGCGTGGGCGCCTACCGCCTCGAGCGTCTGGGCAACGAGCGCTGGCTGAGCACGACGCTGCCGCCCGAACAGGTGTTCCCGCAAGTCCGTGCATTCTGGAAAGACAACGGCTTCGTTCTCGTCCAGGACCGCGCCGAGACGGGCGTCCTCGAGACCGACTGGGCCGAGAACCGCGCCAAGCTGCCGAACGACATCATCCGCAACACCATCGGCAAGGTGTTCGACGCCGCTTTCTCGACCAGCGAGCTCGACAAGTTCCGCACCCGTGTCGAGCGCACGCCGAACGGAAGCGACATCTACATCACGCACCGCGGCATGGCCGAGGTCTATGCCGGCGAGCGCAAGGAAAGCACCGTGTGGCAGCCGCGCCCGGCCGACCCGCAGCTCGAAGCGACCTTCCTGACGCGCCTCATGGTCAAGCTCGGCACGCCCGAAGAGCAGGCTCGAGCGGCCGTGGCGACGAGCACCGCCGCGCCCGGAACCACGCGCGCGCGCCTGCTCGCAGACCGCCCCGGCCCCACGCTGCAGCTCGACGACGGCTTCGACCGTGCCTGGCGCCGCGTCGGCATCGCCCTCGACCGCAGCGGCTTCACGGTCGAGGACCGCGACCGCACGCAGGGCCTGTACTTCGTCCGCTACGTCGACCCGGCTTTCGCAGGCCGCGAGGAGCCGAGCTTTTTCGCCCGCGTCTTCAGCTTCGGCAAGAAGGACGACGGCGCCGGGCTGGCCAAGTACCGCGTGCGGGTGACGAGCGAGGCGGCGACCAGCACGGTGACCGTGCTCGATTCGCAGGGCCGGCCGGAAACGGGCGAGGCGGGCAAGCGCATCGCCGCGCTGTTGCTGGAAGACCTGAAGTAGCTTCCCCGGTCGGTCGGTGATCCGGTTTTGCAGCCTCGGCAGCGGCAGCAGCGGCAATGCCACGGTGGTCGAGGCCACGAGTGGCATCACGACCACGCGCCTGCTGATCGATGCAGGCTTCTCGCTTCGCGAAGTCGAGACGCGTCTGCAGCGGGCCGGGCTGGACGGAAGCGACCTCGACGCGGTTTTCGTGACCCACGAGCATGGCGACCACGTCGGCTGCGCGCTGGCGC
Organism: uncultured Rhizobacter sp.; assembly: GCA_964236395.1. Lineage (GTDB taxonomy): Bacteria > Pseudomonadota > Gammaproteobacteria > Burkholderiales > Burkholderiaceae_C > Schlegelella_A. The sequence continues at coordinate 3,635 of CAXSEJ010000163.1, read as the reverse complement.
TGGCGGAGCGCTATGACCTCGCCGTGTTCATGAGCCGCGGCACCTGGCGCGCCATCGGACCGGCGCCTGCGCCGGCGCGGCTGCACTTCGCACGCGACGGCGAAAAAGTCGCCCTCGGCGACATCGAGGTCACACCGTTCACCGTCGCGCACGACGCGGCCGAGCCGCTGCAGTTGCGCTGCTCCGACGGCAGCACCTGCCTCGGCGTGCTCACCGACCTGGGCTCGATCACCGCGCACATGCTGGCGCACATCGCCGGCTGCGAAGCGCTTGTACTCGAGTGCAATCACGACGCCGACCTGCTCGCCCAGTCGCGCTATCCGGCCTCGATCCGGTCGCGCATCGGCGGACGTTTCGGCCACCTGAGCAACGCCATCGCCGCGGAGATCCTGGCTCGCACCGATGGCGCCTGCCTGACCCATGTCGTCGCCGCGCATCTGAGCCGTGAGAACAACCGGCCGGACCTGGTGCGGACGGCGCTCACCCCGGCGCGCGGCAGCGACCTCGACAGCGTCGTGATCGCCGACCCGACGACCGGGTTCGGCTGGCTCCGCATCGGCTGAGGCGGAATGCAAAAAGCCGCCCGGAGGCGGCTTTCGGCAGTTCTTGCAAACCTTTTTACGTCACGCCGGACTCACGGGCGCGAAGCGCCGCTCATCGCCGACGAGGCCGCCATGTTGGCCGAAGACGCTGCGTCCATCGCCGACGTGGCAGCCGACGAAGCGGCCATTCCGGCCGAAGTGGCGTCGGACGCGCCCGACATCGACGGCGTCGTGACGATCGTGGTCGATGACGACGACGGCGTGGTCATGGTCGAAGCCGGCGGCGTGGTCGTCGTGGTCGTCGTCTCTTCCTTCTTGCTGCAAGCAGCGAAGGACACGGCGGCAGCCAGGCTGGCGATCAAAATTGCTGTTCTCATGATTCTCCTCGGGGGTTTTAAGGTTCGAACAATTACCGGAAATTGTGGGAACCCATCTGTCGAAGAGCCCCATCATCCAAAGACAAGGAACGCTCCAGCATTTCCAGTGCCCAACTCTCGATTATAGAGACGTTAGGGTCTTTCCCTCAGAGGCCGAGCGTGGTGACGGGAAAGGCTTCGACGGAACGTTGCAAAAGCGCGTCAGCCGTTTCTCGCGCCTGCACCAGGTCGACGGGCCGCGCCGAAACGGTGCCGCGAAAGCGAACCCGGTCGACCAGGCGCACGCAGAGCATTCCGGGGATCAACAGCAGTGTCGGAATCTGCTCCGCTTCGAGTTCGTCGTCGTGCCGGCACCGCACCACGTGCGACCACTGCCGCCGCCACTCGACGAAGCGCAGCTGGCGCCGCGCCATTTCGTCGAAGCTGAAGGCGAGCAGCGTGAGCCGGCGCCTCGACTCGACCCAGCGGGTGAGCGAATCGATCACCGCGCGCTCGCCCAGAGGCCAGTCGGCGAAGGTCGGATCGGCAAGCACGATCTCGATGGCGCCGGCGTCGGCGGCCTGCGCCATCGCCGCGCGCACGGCAGCATGGAACTCGGCGCGGGAGCCGATGGCTGTGATCTGCTCGCGCCGGTCGTCGTCGCTCATTTGGTCGTTCTCGGGCTCGGGGGCGCCCGGCACCAGCCGTCCTCGCCCCACTGGCGCAGCAGCTCCTGCGCCTCCTGGCTCAATCGTGCCACGCTGGCCGCGTCGAGGGTGCGGTGGTCTGCCAGACGGCGCATCAGCGTGGCGTCGCGGCCGCCCGCGAGGAAGGATTCGCCGTTGATGAAGACATGGCGATCGTCGTACAGCATGCGGGTGCGCCGATCGAGCGCGACAGCGGCGGGCGGCACCGCCTCCGTCGTGTCGAACCAGGTGCCCGGCTTCGGCTCGCTCAGCGCCTCGCCCAAGGCCCGGGTGCGGGCGTGATGGCGGTCGAGGAGGCGATCGATGGCGCGGTCGGCGAAGCGTTGCAGGGCGACCGGCACGCGAGCCGGATGTGCGGTGACCGCGTGGCCGGCGTCGGCGAAGTACCGCGGCTCGGCCGGATCCGAAGCGCCCTCTCGACCGGCGTCCGCGATGCGTTCCAGCAGATCGGCGGCGAGCACCGCGGCGTCCGGGGCGCGAAAGCCGATCGACGCAGTGAGGCACTGGCCCACCGCCGTGCCGTCGTGTCCCCACCCGGGCGGCAGGTACAGCATGTCGCCGGGGTCGAGGGTCCACTCCTCGCTCGGCACGAAGGCCGCCAGCATCCTGAGCGGAACGTCCTTGCGCAGCTCGGGCCGGCGTACGCGGCCGACGCGCCAGCGACGGCGACCGGCCAGTTGCAGCAGGAACACGTCGTAGGAGTCGACGTGCGGCCCGACGCCGCCGCCATCGCTCGCGAAGGAAACCATCAGGTCGTCGAGCCGCGCATCGGCGACGAAGCGGAATCGGCCGAGCAGGCGGTGGGCGGCGTCGTCGTGCAGGTCGACCCCTTGCACCAGAACGCTCCAGCGCGGCGCCGACAAGGGCGGCAGGGAACGACGCGGCAACGGGCCGCGGCGCAGAGACCAGCGACCGTCGGCAGCGCAGACCACGAGCCGGGATTCGACGTCGTCCCGACCGGCCAGGGCGAACAGCGCACGCCGGTCGAGTCCGGACAGTCCCTCGGGCACCGCGGCACGCACGACGAGCGGCTTCTTCTGCCAGTGCCGTCGCACGAAGGTGCTGGCCGACAGACCGCCCAGCAGGGGCGTCGGCAGGTCGGTGTCCATGCCCCATTGTGCGATCATCGTCCGATGCAAATCGATGCACCGTGCGTGGTCAGCCTGACCTGGCGCCTTGCCGACGCGCAGGGCGTCGAGATCGACGAACTGGCCGAGCCGGTCGAGTTCCTGTTCGGCGGCGACGACCTGCTGGCCAAGGTCGAAGAGGCGCTCGCCGGTCAGCAGCCGGGATTCGAAACCATGCTCCATCTCGAGCCGGAACACGCCTTCGGCGAGTACGACTCGAGCCTCGTCTTCTTCGAGGAACGCGGCATTTTCCAGGGAAGCGTCGAGCCGGGTCTGCAGTTCGAAGGGCCGCCGCCCGGATCGAAGACCGCCGACCTGCCTGCGGAGGCGATCTACACCGTGACCGAGGTCTACCCGGACCACGTGGTGCTCGACGGCAACCACCCGCTCGCCGGCATCGCGCTGCGCCTTGCACTGGTCGTGCGCGACGTGCGCCCGGCCACCGAGGCGGAGGTCGAGGCCGGCACGGTGGGCACGTCGGCAGTGAGCGTGCTGGCCTCGGCCCTGCCGGGCGAGCACCTGCACTGACGCCCAGGCGCAGCTACGCCGCCGCGGCGGGCAAGGCGCGCTCGGGTGTCGTCACCGGGCCCTTGCCGCTGAAGCGGTCGAGCGCGAGGTAGATCACCGGGGTGATGTAGAGCGTGATCGCCTGCGAGAACACCAGCCCGCCGACCACCGCCAGGCCGAGCGGCTGACGCAGCTCGGCGCCGGCGCCGAGGCCGATGGCGATGGGCAGCGCGCCCATCAGCGCCGCGAGCGTCGTCATCATGATGGGCCGAAAGCGCAGCACGCAGGCCTGACGGATCGCCTCCTGCGGCGCCAGCCCGCGCGTGCGCTGCGCGTCGAGGGCGAAGTCGATCATCATGATCGCGTTCTTCTTGACGATGCCGATCAGCAGCAGGA